>DQVW01000007.1 GCA_015661555.1 Methanothermococcus okinawensis | reverse complement strand
CTGAGGAATATAAAGCAAACTGGCTTAACCTACATGGTATATCCCAGTGCAACCCATACCCGTTTTGAACACTCCCTAGGTGCCATGCATATTGCGGGGGAGGTATCCAAGGGTTTGGAGGGGGTGGACTGTAATCTAATAAGGATATCGGCCCTACTTCACGACATAGGTCATCCACCCTTTTCCCACTCCCTGGAGATTAGAGGCTACAACCACGAGTACTACACCAGGAAGATAATAAAAAATCTGGAAATTGAGAACTACTCCCCAAGGGAGGTTATAGAGGTACTACAGTGTAAGGGGCCTGAGGGATCCTTGATAGGTGGAGATATAGACATAGACAGGATAGACTACCTCCTAAGGGACAGTTATCACACTGGGGTGGCATATGGATCTATAGACTACAACAGGCTGATCAGGTGTATAGTCCTCTTCGAGGAGGGTAAACCTAAGTTGGGTATACTGGAGAAGGGGGTAGTTGCGGCAGAGTCCCTCCTCATAGCCAGGTATCAGATGTACACCTCTGTGTATATGCATCCCACCTCAAGGATCTCTGAGACCATGTTGAAGAATGCCGTTATCCATGGAATAGAGGAGGGACTCTTCCAGGTGAAGGACCTCTCTAAGATGGACGACATAGATCTAATAAGCACCCTGAGAAGATCTGAGGGAGAGGGTAATAAACTGATCAGGATGCTCGACAGGAGGAGGTTGTTTAAGAATGTACTTGTAGCCAGGTACAACCAGTTGTCACCCTACGAGAAGTGGATACTGATAAACCTGGGAGAGGAGGAGATAAGGAATATAGAGGAGGAGCTCTCGGAAAGGTTTAACACCACCCTATTCCTGGACATACCCCCCTACCCCAAGATAAGTGAGCATCGGATTACAGTACTTGCAGGTGAGAGGAGGTACAGGTTAGATGAGATATCTCCCCTGGCAAGGAATCTAAAATGGGCCTATATGAGGTCCTGGGATGTAAGGTTGTACAGTCCCCCAGATAGGTGTAAGGAGTTAAGGGAGAAGATAGATATCAACCATCTACGGGAGATACTCCTTCAATTCAGGGATAGATGTAGGGAAAGTCCAATCCTGGATATCCTTAGAAGGGAGGACAGGATAAGGGGAAGGGGAAGACTACTAAGTATTGTGAAGGAGAGGGGGTTATCGGAGTCGGAGTTTTTAAATGAACTTCAGAAGTTGATATTCTCAGGTTTAATAAGGGAGGAGGTTGTAAAGGTAAGGGGGATCTACAGATACGACTACTCTGTATTGGAGGGTTGAGGTGATAGGATGATAGCTCTGGGACTAGAGGGTACTGCGGAAAAAACTGGGGTGGGAATCATAGACTCTGAGGGCAATATACTCTTTAACAAGACTGTAATGTATAAGCCTCCAGTACAGGGTATAAATCCAAGGGAGGCTGCAGATCACCATGCAGAAACCTTCCCAAAGCTGATTAAGGAGGCCTTTGAACATGTACCTAAGGAGGAGATAGATCTAATAGCCTTCTCCCAGGGGCCAGGACTAGGTCCAAGTCTTAGGGTTACTGCAACTGCTGCCAGGACCTTGGCACTTGCACTGGGAAAGCCTATTATCGGTGTCAACCACTGTATAGCACATGTTGAGATTGGGAAGTTGGTTACAGATGCCCAGGACCCCCTGACACTCTATGTAAGTGGTGGGAACACCCAGATACTGGCCTACGTTGGAGGGAGGTACAGGATATTTGGAGAGACCCTGGACATTGCCATAGGTAACTGTCTAGACCAGTTTGCAAGGAACTGTGGACTTCCCCACCCAGGAGGACCATACGTGGAACAACTTGCCAGGAAGGGCAGGAAGTTGTTAGATTTGCCCTACACCATTAAGGGGATGGACATTACCTTTTCAGGGTTACTAACTGCCGCCATAAAGAAGTATCAGCAGGGGGAGAGGTTGGAGGATGTATGTTTCTCCCTTCAGGAGGTGGCCTTCTCCATGCTCACAGAGATTACAGAGAGGGCGCTGGCACATACGGAGAAGGGGGAGGTTATGTTAGTTGGAGGGGTGGCAGTTAACCAGAGGCTTAGGGAGATGTTAAGGGATATGAGTAAGGAGCAGGGTGTGGACTTCTACGTACCTAGGAGGGACCTCTGTGGAGATAACGGAGTAATGATAGCACATCTAGGACTGCTGATGTATCTCAGTGGAAGGAGGATGTCCATAGAGGAGACAAAACCTATCCCCAACTATAGAAGTGACACTGTAGAGGTGACCTGGATAGATGAAGAGGAGTACAGGGGGAAGAGGAGGAGAATACCAGAGCATCTTATAGGGAAGGGGGCAGAGGCAGATATAAGGAGGGCCTCCTATCTAGGCTGGGAGTGTGTTGTAAAGGAGAGGGTGAAGAAGAGGTATAGGTTGGAGGAGTTGGACACTATCATAAGGTTGAGGAGAACGGTAAGGGAGGGGAGGTTCCTATATCTCGTTAAAGATTATGGTATCCTCTCCCCCTATATATGGGACATTGATAAGAAGAGATACACCCTAACTATGAGCTATATACCTGGGAACCTTGCAAAGGAGGAGATAGAGAGGGGTAACTTAGACTGTTGCTACAATATCGGTGTAATAGTAGGGAAACTCCATGAAAGGGATATAGTCCATAACGACCTTACAACATCTAACTTTATAGTGGTGAAGGAGAGTGGTATCAATGGCATTGGGAAAGATACTGAGAATAATAAAGATTATAGGCTATCTGATGATCTTAATCAGAGGGATTTGGGCCATAGTAAAGAGGATAAGGACAGTCTTAAGATTGATAGGGAACTTCTCGAAAAGAATAAAGTCTATATTATAGACTTTGGGTTGGGGAAGTTCTCAAGTATGCTGGAGGATAAGGCTATAGATCTCATAGTCCTGAAGAAGTCCATAATGAGTACCCACTACAGAGTATTTGAGGAGGTGTGGGATAGGATACTTGAAGGGTATAAGGTGTACAGGGAGTGGAAGAAGGTTGTTGACTATATGGATGAGGTGGAGAAGAGGAGAAGGTACTGTTAATT
>DQVW01000112.1 GCA_015661555.1 Methanothermococcus okinawensis | reverse complement strand
TAAAGGAGCAGTGGAGAAGGGAGTTGTGGGAGAAGTTCTATGAATCCTTTAAGGTGGTGGAGAGGCTGGACTTTAAATCTGGAGACAACCCATGGGAGAGGTATAGCCAGGTGATAACCTCTATTGACTTTGCAAAGCAGGAGGATATACTTAAGACCCTAGAAAATGTGTCCTGGGACCTTGTTGTAGTGGATGAGGCCCATAAGATGTCTGCCTATATATACGGTAAAAAAAAGAAGGAGACTGGTCGCTACAAACTTGGGAAGGTTTTATCTAAGAATTCCAACCACCTACTCTTTTTAACTGCCACACCCCATAAGGGGGATCCTGAAAACTTTAAACTACTTATGGACCTCCTGGTGCCAGGATTTTTCCCAGATTATGAGAGTTTGATAAATTTTCTGAGGGACAGGGATAGCTCCCTGTTTATAAGGAGGTTGAAGGAGGATTTAAGGGATTTTGATGGGAGGCCCCTCTTTACAAAGAGATACCCTATAACTGTGAAGTTCACTTTAGAGGATAAGGAGTGGAGACTTTACTCTGACCTCACCTACTACGTATACAACATCTACAGGAGGATAGGGGAGGAGTACCCCAGGAGGAGGAATATCGCCTTTGCCCTTACCATTCTCCAGAGACGAATGGCGTCAAGTACCTACGCTTTACTACAATCTCTGAAGAGGAGAAAGAAGAGATTGGAAGAGGTACTGAAGAAGGGGAGATGTCCAACTTACTGGGAGATAGAGGACCTGGATGTGTTAGAGGAGGATATAGAGGATGAGGAGGAGAGGTGGAAAAAAGAAGAAAAATGGGAGGCTCTAACGGTGGCAGAAGATATTGGGGAGTTAAAAGAGGAGATAGGGACACTGGAGGAGCTTATCAGGTTATGTGAGGAGATTTTAGAAGAAGAGAAGGAGACAAAACTTAAGGAACTTAAGAGGACCATTACCAGGATATTTGAGGAAGGAGGAGATGGTAGACCCAAGATCCTCATATTCACAGAGGCCAAGGATACCCTGGAGTACCTGGTAAACAAGTTGAAAGGGTGGGGCTATAAGGTTACCTATATCCACGGTGGAATGAAGATGGAGGAGAGGATAGAGAAGGTGAAGGAGTTCCAGGGGGAAAGTGAAATAATGGTTGCCACCGAGGCTGCTGGAGAGGGTATCAATCTACAGTTCTGTAATATAATGATAAATTACGACATCCCCTGGAACCCCAACAGGCTTGAACAGAGGATGGGAAGGATACACAGGTATGGGCAACGTAAGGATGTCTATATCTTCAACTTTGTTGCGGCAAATACCCAGGAAGGTAAGGTACTTGCCAAACTTCTGGAAAAACTTGAGGAGATAAGAAAAATCCTTGGACGTGATAGGGTATTTGACGTTATAGGGGAGATACTTGCACATGAGAAGATAGACCTACCTGAATTAATCCTGGAGGCTGTACTTGAGGGTAAGAGGGCAGAGAAAGAGATTGAGAGATTGGAATGTAATGAGGGGATAAAGAAGGTGGTATGTGGAGATATAGTTAGTAAGCCTCCAGACATCCAGGAGATAAAGGAGATGATGGAGAAGGCCAGGGAGAAGTTAGACGTGGAGGATATAGAGAGGTTCTTTA
>DQVW01000008.1 GCA_015661555.1 Methanothermococcus okinawensis | reverse complement strand
GATATTGTGGTGTACAACGCCCACTGGCCTGTCAGTGGCAACAGAATAGTCTCCATCTACACTATAGGCAATAAAACCCTCTTTGTATTCCAGGGGGAGAACACTAAACCTGTGATCCACAGGGTGATAGATAAGGTAAAGGTTGAGGGTGAATACTATATAGTTACAAAGGGGGATAACAACCCCACCTACGATCCAGAACTAATCTCCCTGGATCAGATAAGGCAGAGGGTAATCACCTTTAACGGGAAACCCCTGGTGATCCCCTACCTAGGCTATATCTCTATATACCTGAAAAAATATATATGGGTAGTTTTGCCTTTAATAGTTATATGGATTGGGTACGACCTATTTAAAAAAGTATTGAAGAGGTGAGAGGGTGGAGAACCAGGAGGAGGTAGTTAGGGTGAGAATACCTAGAAAGGATCAAAATGAGATACTGGGGGTAATAGAGCAGATGCTTGGAGCCAGTAGGGTAAGGGTAAGATGTGTAGATGGAAAGGTTAGGATGGGTAGGATTCCAGGGAAGTTAAAGAGGAAGATATGGATAAAGGAGGGAGATGTGGTAATAGTATCCCCCTGGGAGGTACAGTCCGATAAAAAATGTGACATAGTATGGAGGTATACAAAGAACCAGGTTAGCTGGCTGGAGAAAAAGGGATATCTCAAGGATCTTCTGTAAGGGAGGGATAGTATAGGAAGGAGGAAAAAATACCTAGATAAGGGTTTAAGGGAAGAGATAGAGTTGGATAGGGAGTATCAAAAGAAGATATTGGAGAGGGAGAGGAAATTCCTAGAGGATTTAAAAACAGAGGATGAGGTATTTGACAGAAGAACCCTTCTAACACTCTACAGTTTACTCTGTGGAAAACACGTAGATGAGTACATAGGTGTAATAAACTCTGGAAAAGAGTCTGTAGTATTTTCAGCACGTAAGGGGGACAACTACCTGGCTGTTAAGGTCTACCGTGTTGCAACCTGTGATTTTAAAACCATGTGGAAGTATATCCAGGGGGATCCAAGGTTCCATCTAAGTAGAAGCTCTACCAGGAAGATTGTACATACCTGGGTTGAGAAGGAGTTTAGGAACTTGAAGAGGGCAAATGAATATGTTAACAGTCCAAAGGCCATACTTAGAAGGGAGAATGTACTCCTGATGGAGTTGATATGTGACGATGAGGGTGTACCCTCTCCAAGGTTGAAGGATGCCCCAGATGTAGATTACGAGGAGATGTTCCAGAGGATAAGGAAGGATATGAGGACCCTCTACAGGGATGCTGAATTGGTCCATGGTGACCTCTCAGAGTACAACATCCTTGTTAAAGATGGGGAACCCTACTACATAGATTTCTCCCAGGGGGTTGTTGTTAGACATCCACTGTCTAAGCCCCTACTTATAAGGGATGTTAAGAATATCTGCTCTTTCTTTAAAAGGAAGGGGGTAGAGTGTGACTACAGGGAGTTATACAGATACATTACAGGGGAGGAGATTAACCCAGTAGATGAGAAGTTGGCAGAGGAGTACTAATTTAAATACTAGAAAACAATAGGTTACTTAAAAATTTAAAGAAGTGGAAGTATGATGGAAAACATAGAGGTTGTAAAGATACCAAAGGAGAGGATTGGAGTACTTATTGGAAAGGGAGGAGAGGTGAAGAAGAGGATTGAGAGAGAGTTAGGGGTAAAGATAGAGGTTAACCAGGATGGGGAGGTAACCATCTCCTCCACCAAGGATACAAAGGATCCCCTGGCTCTCTGGAAGGGTAGAGATATCGTAAAGGCTATAGGAAGAGGTTTCAACCCAGAGAAGGCTCTAAAGTTAACCTCAGATGACTACGTCCTGGAGATTATAGATATATCTGACTATGCAAATACCCCAAATGCCCTGAGGAGACTTAAAGGTAGGGTTATAGGTAGTGGTGGAAAATCTAGAAGGTATATAGAGGAGCTAACAGATACCCATGTCTCAGTTTATGGAAAGACTGTAGCTATACTGGGAGAGTACGAACCTGTCCAGGTGGCCAAGGAGGCTGTCAACATGATTTTAAAGGGTTCCTCCCATGCAAAGATGTACAAGTTCCTTGAGAGTCATAGAAGGGAGTTAAAGAGAAGGAGTATGGAACTCTGGAAGAAGGATTAATTACTTTTTCTCATCTCTTTTATCCTCTTTATCAGGGATCCCCCTTCACTCTCCAAGGTAAGTTTTTCACTTCTACCCTTACACCTATTTTTCTTCCCCTCCTTCTCCTCTAGATCCTCTTTACATAGGGGACATTCCTTAACCAGGGTTAATATGGGGGAATCTATCTCCATGTCAAAGGGTTTTCCTAAAAACCTCTTACCGATTACATAAACCTCTGCACTGCTATCCCTTGATGCCCTAGGTTTACTTACATAGACTTTTTTGAAGTAGTGTCTTACAAGATCCACGTAGTCGTTAAATAGACTACCCTGGAACACCTTAACTAGGAAGTTGCCACCCTCCTTTAAAAGTTTAGTGGCCACTATGAGGGCCACTGTAGTAAGTTCTATGGATCTACTGTGATCCACCTCCCAAACTCCACTTATATTTGGGGAGGCATCTGATATTACCACATCTGCCTTTGAGGGTAGATAGGAGAGTATCCTCTCCAAGGTCTCCCTTTTAGTCATGTCGCCCTTAATGGTAACCACGTTGTCGTAACCTAGAGGTTTAACACTTTGAAGGTCCACACCTACTACAAATCCCCTATCCCCCACTATAGATCTTACAGCCTGTAACCATCCACCTGGAGCACATCCCAGATCTACAACAACGTCACCCTCCCTGATAATCCTGAACTTCTCATTTAACTGGAATAGTTTATAGACAGCCCTGGAACGGTAGTTGTTTTTCTTCGCAAGTTGATAGTAGGGATCCTTCTTCCTCTGAAGTACCCATCTCTTATCCTTTCTTCCCATGGTATTAACCTCCTTATTTTAATCCTCCCTAACAACTTTCTCAATCTCTTTGAAATCCACTGCACCCTCCCTTATAAGTTCCACCTTACCATCTACAACCTTGATTACAGTGGAGGGTTTCCTGTAGGGACATACCCCTGTATCTATTATTAGATCCACCCTCTCCTTAAGTCTTTCATCTATCTCCTCAACAGATGTTGGTGGCCTCTCCCCACTTATATTTGCACTTGTGGCAGTTAGGGGTACTATGGAGAGCTCCCTTACTATGTCACTTGCAGGTACCCTTATACCTATGTAATCCTTTGAGAGGGCATCTGGGATGGTGTCCTTCTTCTTTAGCACTATTGTTAGGGGGCCAGGTAGGAACCTCTCCACGATCTTTCTACCTACTTCATCCAGGTGGGCATATCTCTCAATCTCCTCGGTGCTCCTTAAGAAGATGGAGACAGGTTTGCCCCTCTCCCTCTCCTTTATCTGGTATACCCTCTCTAAGGCAGCCTCATCTAGGGCATTTGCACATAGGCCGTAAAGTGTATCTGTTCCACAGATGAATACCTTGCCCCCCAAAATGATCTCCTTGATGTAGTCGAAGTGTTTTCTCAAGTCATCCACTGTCCTTACCTTTATTATCTTTACCATTTTCTCACCTACTTAACAGTACAGTACTCTAAAACCTTTGCACACTGACACTTTTTCTCCCTGAGAAGTGGATGCCTTATGAAGTCCTCCACTATATTCACCAACTTCTCCTTCACCTTCTCAATAACCTCAAAGACCTCATCCACTGTTAATCTATCCTTGGATATTCCTGCAGCGTAGTTAGTCACTGTACAAAGTGAGACGTAACATAGTCCCAACTCCTTTGCAAGTACTACCTCGGG
>DQVW01000022.1 GCA_015661555.1 Methanothermococcus okinawensis | reverse complement strand
GGGAGGATGAGAGGGAGGCTTTAGAGAGGTTTATAGAGTTAAAGAGGAAGTTGGAGAATAACTTATTCTGGGGTATTTAAAAATTATTATTTTTTTAGGTGAAAATTATGAGACCCTACAGGGAGGATAACGAGGTTATAAGGGAGGCTCTAAGGGATCTAAAACTTCCAGAGAGAATAAGGATATTTGATACCACGTTAAGGGATGGAGAACAGACGCCAGGTGTATCTCTAACTCCAGAGGAGAAGGTGGAAATTGCAGTGAATCTTAATAACTTAGGGGTAGATGTAATAGAGGCCGGTTTTCCAATATCCTCTCAGGGGGAGAGGGAGGCTATAAAGAGGATAACCTCTCTTAACATGGAGGCAGAGATCTGTGCCCTTGCAAGGACTGTTAAAAAGGATATAGATGTGGCCATAGACTGTAATGTAGACTCCATACATACCTTCATTGCAACATCCCCACTCCATAGAAAATACAAGTTAAAGATGGATAAGGAGGAGATCTTAAGAAGGGCTGTGGAGGCCGTAGAGTATATAAAGGAACATGGTATTACCGTGGAGTTCTCGGCAGAGGATGCAACTAGGACTGAGATCCCATACCTAATAGAGGTGTATAAGGCTGTTGAGGAGGCTGGAGCAGATAGGATAAATGTGCCTGATACTGTAGGGGTGATGATACCAAGGGCCATGGAGTACCTTATAAGGAGGTTGAAGGAGGAGATTACAGTACCTATATCTGTACACTGTCACAACGACTTTGGCCTGGCGGTGGCAAACTCCCTAGGTGCTGTAGAGGGAGGAGCTCAACAGGTACACTGTACTGTAAACGGTATTGGGGAGAGGGCTGGAAATGCAGCCCTGGAAGAGGTTGTCATGGCCCTCAAGATGATATATGGAATTGAGACAGGGATAAAAACTGAGAAACTTACAGAGGTCTCCCAGTTGGTTTCCAAACTTACAGGGATAAAACTCCAGGTGAATAAGGCCATAGTTGGAGAGAACGCCTTTGCCCATGAGAGTGGGATACACGCCCATGGAGTACTTGCCCACGCCCTAACCTATGAACCTATACCTCCAGAGATGGTTGGCCAGAGGAGGAGGATCATACTGGGGAAACACACAGGTTCCCACGCCATAGAGTGTAAGTTAAAGGAGTTAGGTTTTAAAGTTGGGGAGAATATTACAGAGGAGCAATTTAAAGAGATACTTAAAAGGATTAAAGATATTGGGGATAAGGGTAAGAGGATTACAGATGACGATGTAATAGCCATAGTTGAGGATATAACGAAGAGGACTGTAAAGGGGGAGAGGGTGGTGAACCTGGAGCAGATTGCGGTAATGACTGGGAACAAGGTAATACCTACTGCCAGTGTAATCCTAACCATAGATGGGGAGAGACATATAGCCTCTGGGGTAGGGGTTGGTCCGGTAGATGCCGCCATAAAGGCTATCCAGTCCATAATAGGGGAGAAGATAAGGTTGAAGGAGTACAGTATAAACGCCATAACTGGAGGTACAGATGCCCTGGCAGAGGTAACTATTAAATTGGAAGGCTATGGAAGGGAGGTTACTGTAAAAGCTGCAAATGAGGATATAGTTAGGGCCTCAGTTGAGGCAGTAATAGAGGGGATAAACAGGGTTATGGCCAGTTGGAAAAATTAATCTCGAGGTGATCCCATGGAGGAGGTAAAAACAGGGGTTAACTTTAGGGAGATGGATCTGGAGATAAAGAGATTCTGGGAGGAGAGGGACATCTACAGGAAGGTGAAGAAGTTAAGGGAGCATGGCCCAGAGTTCTACTTTGTAGATGGACCTCCCTACTGTTCAGGTGCCATACACCTGGGAACTGCCTGGAACAAGATAATTAAGGATACTGTACTGAGATTCAAGAGGTTACAGGGCTACAACGTACTGGATAAACCTGGCTGGGATATGCATGGCCTTCCAATAGAGGT
>DQVW01000042.1 GCA_015661555.1 Methanothermococcus okinawensis | reverse complement strand
ATTGAAAATTTAGATAGAATAAAAAATGAATTATACCTTCTATTAGAAGAAGTAAATAAAAGGCAAGACAACGTTGGTTTTGCCCTTTCCTTCTATTTTTTCACATGGAACCTCCAGAGATTTAAGGAATATTTTAAAAAAAAGAATAATAATTTCTCCCTTTTGGACTACTTCGAAGGGATTGGGAATAAACTTGGGGAATTAAAAAATCATTTTGAATATTTTAGAGATAAACATCTCATCTACCAGAGATTGGAGGAAGAAAAGGTTAAAAACATCTACCACCAGGTGCAGGAGAGATTGAAATCAGCCGGGATAGGAAAGAATGAGCCAGTAGGGACTATCAAAATACTCCATATGTTTTCCCCTACCTATTTCCCTCTCCTTGACAACCCTATTGCTGAACAGGTAGGATTGAAAAGACTCTCGAAATATGATAGAATTGACCATAAGAAATATATCACATGGATGAAGGTGCTTAAAAGTTACCTTGAAAATTACAAGGATGAAATTGAGGAACTTGAAAAGAACTATGGGTACAGTATTCTAAAACTTGTTGATGAAGGACTCTATATTATGTGTTCTATCAGCTGGCGTAAAAGAGTAGACAAACTTGGAATAAAAATTACTTAATAAACCTCTCAATCCTCCTATCCTCATTTACAAGTAGGGCTACCTTACTATCGAAAGAGTCATCCTCCAGTTTATAGTGGGAGAGTTCCTCCACCCTCCTGGCAAGTTCCAGTATCTCCTCATGTTTCAACATGTGTTCCAGGGCCAACCTCCTCCTGGAGTACCCCACATTCATGTAGGACTTTAACTCTATGAAGTGTACATCTGCCCTCTCGTAGAGGGGTATGAACTTCTCGATGTCGGTGTTGTACCCCCTTATAAGTGTAGTCCTGATACATGTCCTCTCCTTGGACCTTAGGGTATCCAAGGTCTCAAGTATAGACTGCCAGTACTCCTCCCTTCCCCTACATATCCTCCTATAACTCTCCAAGTCGTAGGCGTCAAGGGAGATGTAAAGCTGTGTAGGGTTAATCTCCTGGATAACCTCAGTTAGGATGCCGTTGGACACCACAAAGGTAGAGAAGCCCCTTTTATGAAAGAGGTTTATAAGTTCCTCTAGGTAGGGGTAGAGGGTAGGCTCTCCAGAGAGGGATATAGCCACATGTCTTGGATTTAATAGTTCTTCAAATTTCTCCCTACCTATCCTGTCTAAGATACCTTTATACCCCATTACAACCTTCCTGTGCATCTCAAGGATGTCCTCTAGCACCTCCTCAGGTTCCTTCCACTTTATGTTATCGTAAGATATTTTAGAGATACCTATATCTGAGGGTAGGACCCTCCAACAGAATATACAACTCTGCTGGCACCAGATGACAGAGGGGGTACATTGTATACACCTATGGGTCTCTATACCGTAGAATTTTGACTTGTAGCAACTCTTATTTTCCAGGAGTGATTTCTTAACCCAGCCACATAGTTTAACTGCACTGTGGTCCCTAATCTGATAACGTTGTTTCCTTAGAATTTCATATATCTCTTGGGGGATGTAGGGGTTGTTGAAACTCATGATATCACCATGATTGTTGATTTTAGATATTTTAATTTTTATAATTTTAATTAGGTTGGGAACATGTTTAGGCTAAAACTAAGGGAGGAGTTGGAACTTCTCAAAAGGAATAACCTGTACAGGTACTTGAGAAAGAAAGAAGAAGGTGTTTTGGATTTTTCCTCAAATGACTACCTCTGTCTCTCAAAACATCCTGAGGTAATAGAGGCTGCTAGGGAGGGACTGAAGTACGGACTAGGTTCCACAGGATCTAGGTTAACCTCTGGAAATATAAACCATGAGATTTTAGAGGAGAGGTTGGCAGAGTTCAAAGAGACTGAGAGGGCTCTGGTATATCCCACTGGATATTCCACAAACCTAGGGGTCATAAGTGCCCTATGTAAAAGGGGGGATCTCATCCTAAGTGACAGGTTAAACCATGCCTCCATCATAGATGGATGTAGGTTAAGTAGGGCAGATGTAGAGATTTATGAACACTGTAGTGTGGAGAGTTTAGTGGGTATTCTGGAGGAGAAGGGAAGACACTACAACAATATATTCATCGTTACAGATGGAGTCTTCTCCATGGATGGAGATATTGCACCTCTGAAGGATATAAAGAAGGTTGCAGATGAGTACAACGGGGTGGTTATAGTGGATGACGCCCATGGCACTGGGGTGTTAGGGGGAGGTAAGGGTACCTTGAAACACTTTAACTTAAAACCCTCAGATAACATCATCCAGATAGGTACCTTGTCTAAGGCCTTTGGGGGTTTGGGGGGTTTTGTATGTGGAATTGAGGAGGTGGTAGAGTACCTGATAAACACCTCCAGGAGTTTCATATACTCAACTGCCCTACCTCCTTCAGTGGTCTCTGGGGTTCTTAAGAGTTTGGAGTTGATAGAGGAGGGGGATCTAACTAGAAAGCTGCAGGAGAATATAAGGTGTGCAAATAAGGTATTTAAGAGATATGGGCTTATCCAGGTAGATAATTTAACCCCTATATACCCCATTATTTTGGGAGAGAGGACTATGGAGGTCTCAGAGTATCTACTTAAGAATGGGATATTTGCACCTGGGATCAGGTATCCCTCTGTACCTAAGGGTCTTGAGAGGATAAGGGTAAGTATAAACGTGGGACATGGGGAGGAGGACTTTGAGAGGTTAAGTAGGTTGTTGAGCATGGGGGGTTTGGTTACCTTGTTTTAAATTTTTGCCGAAATTCGTACCCCCCTGATTTTTGCACTATTGTGCAAAATTTACCCTAGGTTGTTGAACATGGGGGGTTTGGTGACCATGTCCGAATTTTTTGCCGAAATTCGTACCCCCCTGATTTTTGCACTACTATATAAATCAACCCCCTCAATTTTCACCTATAGTGTGAGATTCTGGGGGT
>DQVW01000047.1 GCA_015661555.1 Methanothermococcus okinawensis | reverse complement strand
GAGACCGTTGAAATATATAGAATTGTGGAGATAGTTAGGAGGTAATCCTACTTTTTTAGGTGTTTCTATGGATACAGAGGGAAAGTGTGCTATAATTCATACCTTCGGGGGTATAGTCTTTGGGATACTCGCCAACTACGTGTATAACTTAGGTTTTGGTATCCTCAGTGGAGTTGTAACTTTGATCTTTCTAACTGTTGGACTCCTTATAGTAGGTCATACCACAGCCCTAATACTAGGTAGGGAGAGTTTGAATCAGAAGCAGTGGTTTGGGTGTGGAGTACTTCCCTATTTTTTTACCGCCATAGTCTTCTGGATACTGGCCTACAACGGGGTATTCTCTTGGTGATGTGATGGTAGAGAAGGTTTACGGTGTGGGAGTAGGACCTGGAGATAGGGAGTTGTTAACCTTGAAGGCTTTAAAGGTGTTGAAAAAAGTGGAGAAGATATTTGTCCCAGTATCCAGGGAGGGTAAGCCCTCATTAGCCTACGAGGTTGTGAAGGATATTGTAGAGGGGAAGTCTATAGAGGAGTTACTCTTTCCCATGATAAGGGATAAGGAGCGTTTAAAGGTTTACTATCAGAGGGCTTTTGAGAGGGTTAAGAATACTGAGGGGGAGGTGGCTGTAATTACCCTGGGAGATCCCACCCTCTACAGCACCTTCTCCTACCTCTGGAAACTCTTAAAGGAGAACAACATCCCAGTGGAGATTGTAAATGGGATACCCTCTCCAGTTGCATGTGCAGGGAGACTGAATATACCCCTTGTGGAAGGGGGGGAGAAGTTGGTTATACTACCTAGAGGTGAGGACCTGGAGAAGTACCTGGAGGTATTTGACACCATCGTGGTGATGAAGACAAAGAGGTTAGGGGAGATATTAAGGAGGGTATTAAGGGGCAGGAGTGACAATTACTTAGTAGGAATAGTAAGTAAAGGTTTTTGGGAAGATGAAAATATACAGTTGGGGAGGATTGAGGAGATAGACTTTGAGGATGTTAACCACTACCTCTCCCTAGCTATAATTAAGAGGATTAAGAGATAGGGATGTTATGAGGGTAAGGTGTGCAAAGCTATCCCATAGAAACAAGATCTCAGAGGGGTTGGAGAGGTTCTCCAATATAGAGATAATGGGTTATCACTTTGACGGAGGATACATAGGGGGGGATTACGACACCTTTATCTGGACCAAGGAGATATTGAACCCCTCTGAGGTAAAGGTGTGGGAGGAGACTATACTACAGGAGATGGAGAGGGGTAAGAATATCTACAACATGGCTAGGCTCTACAGGGTAGCTGATAGAGAGAAACTAGTATCCACTGCAGAGGAGTACGGTGTTAGATACTTTGACTCCTCAGATCCTCAGGCCTTCCAGAGGTATGAATATTACGCCAGGTTAGGTTTGGAGGGTATAGAGGGAAAGATAATAACAGTAATGGGTACTGGAAGGAGAAGTGGTAAATTTACAACTTCCCTTGTTTTAAAGAGGGAGCTTAGTAGATACCTAGATGTAGGCTGTGTAGGTACTGAACCTCACTCAAAACTCTGCAACATGGAGGAGATGGTGATTCCCCAAGTTATACCTCTATGTCATGTTCCCTCTACCATCTTCGGTGCCATTAAGAAGGTAGATTTAATGGGCAAGGATGTAATAGTGGTATCGAGTCAAACTGGGATGTTCTCTGATCCACTGGAGGTGGGAACTGGTAGAGGAGGAGGTGTTGTAAGTCTCTCTATTCTCTACGGTTCAAAACCAGATTACATCCTCCTCGCCTCTGATACTTTAAATATAGAGGAGATAGAGCGTCATATAAAGGTCTTAGAGTCCCTAAGTAATGTGAAGGTTGTAGGGGTTACCATAAATGGGAGGAGATTTGAAAACTTAGGTGATAGATATAGAGAGATGTTGGATAGGATTTCCAGGAGGTTGGAGATACCGGTGGTAGATGTAGTGAGGAGAATATATCTAGAGAGTTTTATTGAACACCTTTGTGATATATTGTGAGATTTTTATTACAAGAGGATTGGACTCTTTTTAGTATGGGTTTCATAATTAGTGAGGTAAATTTTTGTATTACGGGTAGGGGGTGCGGAATTCGGAAGGTGCTGGGACAGGAGTCCAGGGCGAGATTTTCGCGGGGGTGCGGATCTCGTCATTATTCTGGGTTTTACCCTGGGGGTAAGAGGGTTGTAGGTACGAATTTTTTCGG
>DQVW01000106.1 GCA_015661555.1 Methanothermococcus okinawensis | reverse complement strand
TTCCTCTCCCCAACCCCCACCACTATCCTGTTCCTACCACACTTACCTTTGGCTATGGAGTAGAGTTCTATGTTCTTCCTCCTGGCGTACTCCTCCACCTTCTTCCTACCACTGTCGTAGGACTTCTCACCAAAGGATATCACCACCTGGGTGTCCCCAATCTCCCTGGAGCCAAGTACTGGCCTCTTAATCTTCAACCTCCCCAACTCCTCCACACCCTCCAGGTGGGTAACTATACCGTAGGCATCCTCAACAAAGGGGAAGTCTTGGAGGTGCTTAACGATAAAGTCTATGTTATCCTCCCTCTCCTGACCGTACCCCTTCAACTTCACATCGTAGTAGTTCAACCTCCCCTCAAGGTAGTCCTTTATTACAGTCTTAGCAGTTCTCTCCATGTCCACCTCCCCACCTTTCTCCAGGTAATTCAACTTCCTCCCTATCTCCCTGAGGGTATCCTCCTCTATTGGCGCCTCACCAACATCCACCTTGTAGAGTCTCCTGATGGCGTCCCTGTTAAGGGCGTGGATACTTCTAAGTATCTTCACTGCGGGGGTCACTGGATCCTTTATCTTCTCATACCTTATAGCCCCCAGCATCACCAACTCATCCTCCTCCTTAGGTTCTATTATTCCTGGGGTGTCCAGTAGTTTAATGTTCTTGGTCAGTCTTATCCACTGCTCACCTTTGGTAAGCCCTGCAACGAGACCACTTGTGGCACTTCTCCTACCAGTTAAGCTGTTTATAATTGAGGACTTACCTACATTTGGATAGCCTACTATTCCAACCTTACCCTCCTCAATACCGATGGAGTGTAGATATCTCTTTATAGCATCCCTCAGTATCTTGGTACCCTTCCTATGTTTTGCACTTACAAATACCACGGTACTCTCAGGATTCTCCTCCCTCAATTTCTCCTTGTACTTCTTTAGTAACTCCATAGGTACGAGATCCGCCTTGTTGAGGACGTAGATGATCTTCTTATCCTTCTCCCTGATCATCTCCTCAAGTCTTCTATTTCTAGTACCCTCGGGATTTCTGGCATCTAGTACAAAGAGTACAACATCACAGTCCTCTAGTATCCTATCTACTATCTTCTTAGTAGGCACCCTCTTTATCTTCTTCCCCATAGTATCCCAAAGTTTAAAAATCTCTTTTATAATAAGGAGGAGTATGAAACTTGAGGGTTTTCAAATAGCCTATGAGTTTGTCCTCTATATAGGGGTAGGCATATTCCTGGGATATGTCCTGTATCAGAGGTACAACCAGGGTATCTTTGTAGTGCTAGGGTTTCTACTAGGTGTAATTTTGGCATTCCTAAGTATATTTAGAATGATAAGGAGAAAAAGTATTAAATAGATACCCTTTACTACTATCCCAATTATTTTAATCTTTAATGGTGATAACTTTGGAGCTTATAACGTTAGAGGAGGCAGAGACCAACTACAACTACGGGTGTGATCCCTACAGGAGACCTATTGAGGAGCTTTTAAAAAAGGGTCTGGTAGTGATAGATAAGCCCTCTGGGCCTACATCCCACGAGGTGTCCCTCTGGGTAAAGAAGATACTGAATTTAAACCTTGCTGGACATGGAGGAACACTTGATCCAAAGGTAACTGGAGTACTACCTGTGGCCTTGGAGAATACCACCAAGTGTATTCAACTGTGGCACACCCTTCCAAAGGAGTACGTATGTCTCATGCACCTTCACAGGGATGCCAAAGAGGAGGATATCTACAGGGTGTTTAAGGAGTTCACTGGAAAGATTATTCAAAGACCCCCTCTGAAGTCCGCTGTAAAGAGGAACCCTAGGGTGAGAAAGATATACAGTATGGAGATACTGGAGATAGATGGGAGAGATATCCTCTTCAAGGTAAGGTGTCAATCTGGGACCTATATTAGAACCCTTGCCAGGAACATAGGGGAGGCCCTAGGTACCTCAGCCCATATGCAGGAACTTCGAAGGATAAAAAGTGGTCCCTTTACCGAGGATGAGGCTGTATACCTTCAGGACCTCAAGGACGCCTATGTATTCTGGCAGGAGGATGGGGATGAGGAGGAGTTAAGAAGGATAGTTAAACCTATGGAGTATGGGCTTCAACATCTGAAGAAGGTGGTGGTGAAGGACAGTGCAGTTGATGCCATATGCCACGGTGCAGATGTCTATTTAAGTGGTATCTCTAAAATAAGTAAGGGTATTGGACCTGGGGAGACGGTAGTAATAGAGACCTTAAAGGGAGAGGCTGTAGCTATAGGGAAGGCATTATTAAGTACCAAGGATATATTGAAGATAAGAGAGGAGGGGAAGAGGTATACCAGTCCCGTGGTGGATACTCAGAGGGTATTGATGGAGAGGGGTATCTATCCAAGGATGTGGAAGGGAAAAAAATAGAGGTGATTGTATGAAGATAGAGATAAATGAGAACTACTGTAAAGGATGTGAGATCTGTATATTTATATGTCCAAGGGATGTCTTTGTAAAATCTGAGAAGATAAATAAAAAGGGTATCTATCCACCTGTACCTAAGTATCCTGAGAGGTGTATCAGGTGCCAACTCTGTGTACTCCAGTGTCCAGATCAGGCTATCTCCCTAGACTAATATTTTTTTAACAGGTTTAATTGATATATCTAAATTTATAAATATTATTGTTATAAAAAAATATAACCATGGCATGGGGGCTATAGCCCGCCTTCTGTAATTTCGGCGACATTCGGCTAAGCGCTTAACGCTTGCACCCGTGCAGAATGGCCTCGTTTCACCGGCCCCTTGGAACTCCTCAATTT
>DQVW01000090.1 GCA_015661555.1 Methanothermococcus okinawensis | reverse complement strand
TGCACAATAGTGCAAAAATCCGGGGGGTACGAATTTCGGCAAAAATTTAAAACAAGGTCACCAAACCCCCCATGCCCAACAACCTAGGGTCAATTTTGCACAATAGTGCAAAAATCCGGGGGGTACGAATTTCGGCAAAAATTTAAAACAAGGTCACCAAACCCCCCATGCCCAACAACCTACTTAACCTCTCAAAGCCCCCATACTCAGGAAGAATACTAACACCCCTATACCCCTTGGGGTTTAAGTACCCCAAAATATGAGTACAGAGAAGAGATTATGTATAGGGAACATCTAATGTTGCTATAAGACAGGTCCCTTAGAATCTGGTTTAATAAAAAATGTAAGGTGGTTCTATGATAGATGCCCATGTCCATCTAGATGTTAGGAGTTTTGAAGACCTGGAGAAAATGGCACTAGCTGGTATAGAGAAGGTTGTCACCTGTGCCCACAATCCTTACAGGATGAGTGCAC
The DNA here is from genome assembly GCA_015661555.1 of Methanothermococcus okinawensis. GTDB lineage: Archaea > AGJL01 > Methanococci > Methanococcales > Methanococcaceae > Methanofervidicoccus > Methanofervidicoccus okinawensis_B. Next base: position 1,824 of record DQVW01000090.1, on the reverse strand, counting down.
CAGAGGTCTATCTAGACCACTGGGAAAGGTTGATAGAGGTGGAGACTGAGAGAGGTTCCATGGCCGGGGTGGAGGTAGAGGTAACTGTGGGGATACATCCCATGGGATATCCAAAAGATTGGCGTAGATTGATAGAGATGATGCCCAGGTATCTAGAGAACAGGGATGTTGTAGGGATAGGGGAAGTTGGACTTCACTACCTAAGGGAGGAGGAGAAAGACCTTCTAAAGGAGCAACTTAAAGTGGCAATGGAGTACAGTATGCCTGTAGTTATCCATACACCAGAGAGGAACAAGGAGAGGGCTCTAAAGGAGATACTGAAGATACTTAAAGAGGTAAAGATAGAGGAGGACCTGGTGATGATAGATCATATAAACAGGGATACTGTAGGTCTCATAGATATGGATGTGTACGTAGGTTTAACTGTACAGCCCATGAAGATAAGCCCAGAGGAGGCTGTGGAAATTGTGAAAGGATACGATAAGAGGTTTATACTAAGTAGTGACCTGGGGAGTTTAAAGTCAGATATCTATGCACTTCCAAGAACTAGGCTACTTATGAGGAGGGAGGGACTAGAGAGGAAAAAGATACTGGAAAGTACCTATAGAAATGCAAGGGACTTCTACAGGTTGTAGGTGAAGGTTGATGAAGGTTTACAACAACTATGAAGAATTTAAGAATACTCTGGAGAGACTCAGAGAGAAGTATAGGGGGGAGATGGGGTGTTGTGCATCTATCACAGGTTACGTAAGAAATTACGATCTGGTGGAGGGGAGAAAGGTACCCTGTGAAGGTATGTTTGTAGAGGATAAATCCAGGGAGATAGAGGAGATAGTGGAGGATGCCCTTAAGAGGTATCCCATCTTAGATGTTGTAGTTTATCACAATATAGGTCACTTAAAGGTTGGAGATATTATAACATCCATCTACGTATTTGCCAGACATAGGAGGGAGGCCTTTTTAGCCTGTGAGTATATTATAGATAGGATAAAGTCCCTGGAATGTCGGTGATCCCATGATCCTCCCACATAGGAGGCCCTCACTAAGGGGTTTACTGGAACCTAGGGGAAACCTCAATGAGCTGATAACAGTGATAGAGGATTTACTTAGATACGAGAGAAGTATATCCATACTCCCCTCTGGAAACGCCGGGTTGTATGTGGCCTCCTATATACTGAGAGGTATTGAGGAGAAAGAGGGGGATATCTTAGTACCTGATATGGGGGGATGGAGGGGTTTCCTGGAGTATCCAAGAATGTTTAAATTTAACCTTTTAAAAATTAGAACCAACTTAGGGGTAATAGATCCAGGTGTATTGGAGGACTTCCTGAGAAAAAACAACATCTACGCCTTCTTTTTAACAACCCTTGCAGGTTACCTAGTACGTCAACCTATGGAGGAGATAAAAAAGGTATGTGAGGATATGGAGGTTATACTTGTGGAGGATGCCTCTGGAGGTGTAGGAGGATCCTGTGGATTTGGCGACATAGTGGTATGTTCCACTGGATCTCCCAAGATAATAAACTGTGAGTACGGAGGATTTATAGGAATGGATAAAAAAATAGAGGATCTCCTCAGGGATAGGGGAAAGATAGAGGAGTTAAAGAATCTCTTAAAAGCCTTCAAGGTGGTAAATATATACGGCCTTATGAAGGAGGAGGCCCTCAATGCAAAAAAGACATATAAGAAGTTGGTGGAGTACTGTAACATTCTAAAGGAGGAGCTGGAGGGGGCCTACTTTAAGGGTGAGGAGGGTGTCTGTGTATTTGTGGAGCACCAGGATCCAAGAAAGGTTTCAAAAAGGGTTAATGAAGTTATAAAGTT
>DQVW01000039.1 GCA_015661555.1 Methanothermococcus okinawensis | reverse complement strand
CTTCGATCTTCCAGAAGTGGTGGATGCCAGAACGGTAACCCTCTCGAACCCCATCTCCTTAAATCTTTTTTCTATTTCCTTAAACTTGTTAAGGTCCATTATCTTGTACATCTCTTCTTCATCTATCTGGATATGGGCGATGTTGTGAAAATCCCTCACCCTAAAGTATCCCTTCAACCCTAAATAGGAGGCTAAAAATCTCTCACACTCGTATACCCTTTTCAACCTCTCCTCTGTAACAGGGGGATTTAATATCCTAGTTGCTAAACAGGAGTCCTCCCTTGGAATGGGCACCCCTAGGAATTTAAGTATCTCCTTAACCTCCTTTTTCCCTATCTCCAACTCTGCCAGAGGAGATGATATACCGTACTCCCTGTAGGCCCTTATACCTGGTCTATCCTCAAATAGGTCGTCGTAGTTAGTTCCATCCACCACTACTACCTCCCTGTTAAAAGTATTCTTTAAACCCTCCCTCTCCCTTAGGAGTATCTGGGCCATATACCTCTTGCATATGTAGCATCTATTTTTGAGATCCCTGTTTATCTCACATATCACCCTATTTTTCAGGTAGTTGAAATTTACAACCTTGTGATCTATTCCATATCGCCTGGCCATTTCCATACCTTTTTTAATAACCTCCTCAGAAAAGAATCCGTTATCTACAGTTACAGCCAATGTGTATCTACCGTAGTGTCTACTTACAAGGGCTACCAGTAAACTGTCCATACCCCCAGAGTAGGATACCAGGGATACCTTTCCCCTGAAGTACTCCTTCAGCCTTTTAAATTTCTCCATCAGCATAAAAACCCCATATCCCTTATCATCCTTATATCCTCCTCTATAGATCTCCCATGGGTAGTTAGATAGTTACCTACCATAAGACCGTCAACTGCCAGGAGGGAGAGACACTGAATATCTCTCAACTTGTAGAGTCTACCTCCACATAGACGTATCTCCCTATCGGGCATTACTATCTTCCCAAGTGCAATGGATTTTAAGGCCTCCTCTGGAGTGATCTCCCTTACCTCCCCCCTCTCTATCAGCTGGTGTATCCTTGTACCCTCTATGGGGTGAAGTATATTTAGGGGAACACTGTCCACCTTCAATCTCTTCAACTCCTCCAACATCTTTATCCTCTCTATGTAGGACTCACCTAATCCAAATATACCTCCACTACACACCTCCAATCCCAACCTCTTTGCATATCTTATAGTCCTTAACTTCTCCTCGTAGCTGTGGGTGGTACATACCTTCTCAAAGTACTCCTGGGAGGTTTCCAGGTTGTTGTGTATCCTAACCTCTAACTCCTTTAACTCCTTAAGTTTATCTCTATCCAGTATACCAAGGGATACACAGATCTTCAACCTCGTCTTCTCCTTCAACTCCCGTATAGTGTCCACCACCCTTTCAAAGTCCCTCTCCCCTATAGATCTACCACTGACTACTATGGAAAACCTGTTACAGTACCTCTCCATATACTTGGCATATCTCAGAATCTCCTCCTTAGGCTTTAAACCGTATGTTGCTATACCTGTATTATGGTAGATAGATTGGGAGCAGAAGATACAGTTCTCAGGACATCTTCCAGATCTTGCATTTACTATAGAACATAGATCTATCTTAAGGGGATTTTTACTGTAGTGTCTCTTAAGTGAGTAGGCCAGATATAGTAGGTCGTAGGTGTCGCACTCATTCCAGAGATCCACTATATCCCTAAAAGAAAGTCTCCCTCTTATGGCCTTACTGAAGTACTTCATTACATCCATATCTATCACAAAAATAAAAATAATTATTATTAGCCACTTAATTTAATGTCTTTAAACTCCCTAAACATCCTGAACTCCTCCCTGGTAAGGGGGTATACCCTGATCTCAACATCCCTGAATAGACAGTAATTCTTTATATATCGGTAGGCCTTACCTCCCCTGTATTTATCAAAAAAGGCGTAAACAGCTTTTCCATCCTTAGAGACTATGTACATCTTCCCATCGATCTCTAGTAGAGAGGGCTCTTCACTTAGCACATCCATAAGGGAGTCGTTGTGTATCACCTTACTAGGACCTTTACTCTTTATCCTCTCTATCAGTTCCTCCAGGGAGAGGATCCTCTTTAGTACACCCCTGGGATATTTTCTACTATACTCCTCTACCTCCTCCTTGGATATCTCCCTGATAAAACCTCTCATCTCACTAACTGCAAATACAGCCCTTATCTTACCTAGGGCCCTAACACCTTCTAGGGTTTTATCCCTGGAATGATATACTGCCAAAATTTCCTCTCTATCCTTAAATACTATAACACCCCTGTCACTAGAGAACCTCTTAGGTATTAATACTACCTCGTAGTAGCCCTCCTCTATATGGTAATATATGGAGTTGTAGGAATCCAGGGGAACACATCTCAGGAGGGTTTCCTCTTCCACCCTGAGGATGTCCTCTCCCAATTTCTCCTTCAGTATCTCCCTTAACTCCTCCCTGGAGCATTGATAAACCTCAATTAAAAACTCCTCTGGCAGTCTCTTAAAGACATCCCTTATATCTACAGGATCCTCCCTCCATAGCGATACTATCAACTTTGAATCTAGGTAAAATAGCATACCCTCCTCTACTTTTATAAACCCAGTGAAATCCTGGAGAAAATCTGCAACCCTTTTAAGGTCGGGAAGTTTTCCCAGCTTTGAATATATCTTCTCCATCATTTCCCTGAAAAAATAGTAAAAAACGGCGCCGAGGGGGAATCGAACCCCAAGTTCCTAGGAACTGACGGATCTGAAGTCCGCCCCGTGCCACCAGGCACGGCACTCGGCGCCACTGTTTCTACTTTAAGTAGTTATAGTCATATATAATTTTTTCTCCCTGGAGGTAGAGAGTATGGGATGGGTAACAATAAGAGTTAACAGAAATGGTGTTCTCAGGAGTTACAGTGTTCCAGAAGGTATAACGGTACTTGAGGCCTTGGAGTATATAAACAGCAACTATGGAGAGGGCATACTCTACAGGGCCTCCTGTAGAGCTGGACAGTGTGGAAGCTGCGCCATGACTATAAACGGTAAACCAAGGCTGGCCTGTAAAACCAGGGTAGAGGATGGGATGGTTGTGGAACCCCTAGAGGGCTTTAACGTGGTGGAGGATCTTGTAGTGGATAGGACCCCCTACTATAAAAAGATCCAGGGTTTGAGGAACTACCTACACCATGAGGGGGACATCCCCAAGATCACCCCTGAAGATATGAGGGAGTTTAAAGGTGTTAGGAACTGTATAGACTGTCTCTGCTGTCTCTCCCAGTGTCCCGCTAGAAAGTTCTCCCAGTATCCAGGTCCTACATTTATGAGGCAACTGGCTAGGTTTGCCTTTGATCCAAGGGATAGGGAAGATAGGGAGAGGATAGCCTACTTTGAGAATCTACACAACTGTACCACCTGTGCCAAGTGTGTAGAGGTATGCCCTAAAGAGATAGATATAGTCCACAGGGCCATAGAGAGGTTGAGGGAGCTGGCCTTTGAAAAGGGATACTATCTTAAAAACCACCTAGTAGTTAGGGAAAATATATTGAAGGGTTGGAGATCTGTGAAGAAGGAGGGGGAATCCTTCTTAGAGAAGGTTAAAGAGGAGTACATAGTAGATAACGAGAAGATGAGGTTGGCACTATTTACAGGATGTCTCATTGACTACAGGTTGCAGGATGTAGGTAGAAGTGCTATAAAGGTGTTAAATGCCCATGGTGTCTCCGTTGTAATACCTAAGGACCAGGTGTGTTGTGGATCTCCCCTCTTTAGAACTGGTCAGAGGGATGTTGCAGAGAAGTTAAAGAGAAGAAACCTCAAGGTGTTTAACAGTTTAGAGGTAGATGGAGTAGTTACCCTATGTGCAGGATGTGGCTGTACCTTGAAGAGGGACTATAGGGAGAGGGAGTTCCAGGTAATGGATATAACCCAGGTGTTAGACAGGATACCTATGGAGTATAAACCCTTAGATGTTAAGGTTACATATCACGACCCCTGTCACCTAAGGAGGGGACAGGGTATATATTTAGAGCCTAGGAGGATACTGAAGAGGATACCTGGATTAAAGTTTGTAGAGATGGAGATCCCTGATCAATGCTGTGGTGCTGGAGGAGGGGTTAGAAGTGGAAGACCTGAGGTAGCCTATGCCATTGGGAGGAGAAAGGTTAGGATGATATACAAAACTGGCGCAGATTACGTTATTACAGTATGCCCCTTCTGTGAATACCATATTGAGGATACCTTGAAGAAGTTCAATGGGGGAGGGAAGAAAATAGAGGTTATAAATATAGTCTCACTTTTAGAAAAGGTGGTATAGTTATTCTTCTTTTTCCTCTTCATCCTCCTCCTTTTCCTCTCTATCTTTACTCTTGTAGAAACCTTTCAATACGGGCATCTTGGGAAGATCCCTCATTAGATGGTGGTAGGGTTCATACCTCTCACTTATTACCACTATATGTGCAGGGGGGTGGATCTTCCTTATCCTGTCAATTGCCTTTGGAGCACTCTCCTGGATCTTAACTAGACAGGCCCTCTTACATGGCTTTTTAATATCTCCGAGAATATGTTTTAAAATCTCGTCTGCAGCCTCTGGAACTATAATTCTGGGTTTTCCAAGGATGGTAAGTTTCCCATGTCTGTGGATATCTGCAAGGGCGTTTTTGATCTTCTTGTAGTTGTCTCCTCTTATCAGTAGTAGAACCATTGTTTCACCTTAGAAGTCCAGGGTTATTACCTCTATACCTAACTCTTTAAGGTACTCTGAAAAGTGTCTCAATCCATAGACCTCAGTACCGTAGTGCCCACCATCTATAACACAGAGGTTGAGATCCTCTGCCAGTATCTTGGAGTGATGTGTTAAATCGCCAGAGATGTACACCTCTGCCACCTGGGATACGTACTCGATGTTCCTCTGGGATAGGCCATAACCTGAGAGCACAGCCACCTTTAGAGTGTCCTTCCCCTTAACAACATCTCCCCTTACAACTGTAGGATTTTCACATATGTACCTCTCTGTAATATCCAGTATCTCCTCTAGACCTCCCTGATAGATTCCCACCCTTCCCAATCCATTTTCAAAGAGATACTCTCTATTCTCTAGTCTGTAGAGTTCTGCCAGGGCGTCGTTTAATCCCCCTTCACAGATATCCAAATTGGTATGGGCGGAGTAAAGTAGAATATCCCTACTTAGCAGTATCTTTAACTTTTTGTAAATCACTCCCTGGAAGGATCTTACACCCTCCTTTAAAAGTGGATGGTGGGTAAATAAGAAATCCACACCCTCCCTAACAGCCCTTCTTATCACCTCCAGTGAAGGATCCAAAGCCACACCTATCTTCTTCACAGGCCTCTCCAGATCCTCTCCAACCTGAAGACCTGTATTGTCCCCCTCTATAGCCAGGGCGGGAGGGGCAAACTCCTCGATGAAGGATATCACATCCCTTACCAGTACCCTCTCCATTACCTCACCTTCCTGGCAGTTATCACTTGTATCTCCTCAAAGAAAAACCTTATAGATGCACTTTTTTCCCCTTTAAATCCATACCTCTCGAGCATATCAAGGGTTCTCCTCTCTCCAGTGAGGGAGGACTGTACTATCTGAATTACCCCTCCTCTCTTTAAATACCTTCCAGCCTCTGAGATAAATCTGTCTATCACCTCCCTTCCATCAACCCCTCCATCAAAGGCGTAGTTGATATAGCCCTCTAACCTCTCCTCCTGGGATGTTGGAAGGTAGGGGGCGTTAAAGAGGATAACGTCAAATCTATCTATACCAAGTTCCTCCATTATCCAATCTATGTTCTTAAAGAGATCACTCTGAAAGAAAAATCCCTTCCTATCTACCTTATTTAGCTCTGCATTTTCCCTACTTAATCTGATGGCATAGGGGTTTATATCTACCCCAAGTGCGATTTCACATCCCCTCTTCAAGGCGTTTATAGCCTGTATGCCAGTACCTGTCCCCATGTCTAAAACCTTTTTACCCCTTACATCTACTAGATTTTCCATAAGGAGGATGCTGTCCTCACCAGGTTCATAGACTAGGGGGTGGGTCTTTAAAACTATATCCCCTATCCTTATCCTTTCCATAACCATCCCTTCTACTTAAGGTTCCATATGGGATCTCCAACGTGGTGAAGGGTTTTTATCGCCCTGCCCCTTGAGGCGTTCTTCATTGTAACACCATCCATCAAGGCCCTTCCAACTATTAGAGGTTTGTTATAGGTCTCGTCTACTGCAAAAACCACATCCCCCTCCTTAATGTCCTCATCTGCATCCACTATACCTGGGGCCATAACATCTGCCCCCTTAGCAAGAAACTTTACAGCACCCATGTCCACCACAACCCTCCCCCTCTCTACATTATACCTCATGATACAGTGAAGGGTGGGATAGAACCTACCCTCCACCTTGAAAGCTGTAGGCTCTCCATCTATAAGTACTACCTCGTAGTTATCCACCACTACCAACTCCCCCTTAACCTTACCTGGAACCTCCACCCCAATGGTATTCCTTAACTCCTCAAGGATCTTCTTTAGCTCCTTCTTTTTTAGATAGTGTCTTCTCTTTATCTCCAATCTCTCACCGTTGAATCAACTCTTTAAATTTCTCCATAACCTTCCTGTTTACCTCCTCGTAGATACTCCTTCCATGAGTGTCCATGGCAACTATCAAGGGGCCAAAGTTTTTTACCTCAAGTTCCCATACAGCCTCTGGCATACCTAACTCAGGTAGATATACCCCCTTCACCTCCACCACAGCATCTGCAAGTAGTGCCGCACATCCTCCCGGGGCAGCTAGATAGACAACCCCGTATCTCCTGAAGACCTCTAGTAGATCCTTCTTCATCCCCCCCTTTCCAACTATGGCAGAGATGCCAGTAACTCTTATAAAGTCCTCTTCCACATCGTTCATCCTGGCAGAGGTTGTAGGCCCTATAGATATACATCTCCATCTATCCCCTACCTTCTTCATTATTGGTCCTGCATGGTAAATTACACCATTCCTTAACTTGTTTACAACCTCTTTAACATCCTCCCTCTCACACTCTTTTACAACGGTAAGATGGGCCTCATCTCTTCCAGTATAGATCCTCCCACTAAGGTAGACCACATCTCCAACCTTCAATTTATACACTGTATCCTTTGATATAGGGGTTTTTAGCTCCACCTTTTCACCATAGATTTATATATTTTTGTTGTTGTATTACAATTATTTAAATAATGATTCAGGTGAGAGTATGAGAAAGGATTTTCCAGAGGAGGGAGAGTTGGTTATAGGTACAGTTGTAGATGTTAAACCTTATGGGGCATTTGTACAACTCTTAGAGTATCCAGATAGAGAGGGAATGATACATATCTCCGAGGTATCCTCTGGATGGGTAAAGAATATAAGGGATCACGTTAAAAGGGGACAGAGAGTAGTTGCAAAGGTAATGAGGGTGGACAGGGAGAAGGGGCATATAGACCTCTCCCTGAAGAGGGTTACTGAACAGCAGAAAAAGGCTAAAATCCAGGAGTGGAAGAGATTCCAAAGGGCGGAGAAGTTGTTACAGTTTGCAGGGGAGAAACTTGGAAAGTCCCTTGAGGAGGCCTGGGAGGAGGTTGGTTATAAGCTAGAGGAGGAATTTGGAGAACTCTACCATGCCCTGGAGTGTATCGCCATAGAGGGTAAGGAGATCCTGGAGGATCTAGATATCCCTGAGGAGTGGAAGGATGTACTCTACCAGGTGGCAGTTGAGAACATAGAGTTACCCACTGTAAAGGTAGACGGTATACTGACCATCACTACAACGGAATCTAGAGGTATCCATGTTATAAAGGAGGTGCTGAAGAAGGCCCTAGAGGCCAACCCCTACGAGGATGTCCTGGTGGATATAAGATACATTGGAGCTCCAAAGTACAGGATAGAGGTTGAGGCGCCAGATTACAAGAGTGGAGAGGAGGTACTGAGAAAAGTTGCAGATGCTGCCATCAACTCCATCAAGAAGTACAAGGGAGGAAAGGGTAGTTTCGTAAGGGAGTACCACTAAAATAAAGGTTAGGAAAACATGAGGATAAGAAAGTGTCCAAGGTGTAAGAGGTACACCTTGAAGGATGTCTGTAGTGTCTGTGGGGAGAAGACTGTAACTGTTAAACCACCTAGGTTCTCCCTGGAGGACAGGTACGGAAAGTACAGGAGGATGTTAAAGAGGAGTTTAAAAAAGAAGGAAAAGTCCTCCCAATAAACTCTTTTTATGTGCTAGTTATTAAATTTTTTTAACTGGCACCTAAGGGTTGTGAAATTATGGATAGTAGTGTTTTAATCAGGAGTTGTAATGAGTTTTTAGAGGAGTTGTCAAAATTTAGGGAGGAGATATCTTCAAAATTTTCAGAGGATCTAGATAGTGATTTCTACAACAACCTCATAGAGATTTTAAGTAGGAATTTAAAGATTTTAGAGGAGTTTAAGGAGAAGATGGAGTTACAGGGCTTTGACACCCCCTTGATAGGTGTGGGAAAGTTAAAGGGATGTGACGAGGAGGACCTCTACGAGATAAAGTCTTACGTCTCCTACCTGAGAAGGATGGTAGATGAGAAGAAGGGGTTACTGGAGAGGGTAAGGTACGCCATAGTATCCCACAGGATAGCCCTGGGACATCTGAAGGAGAGGGAGGGGAATAGGAGGATAGTACACTTTTTGCCCTACGACGGTTCCAATAAGGATATTCTCTTCAATATGCCAACTATCTTTATTAGAACCTACAAGAGACTTCTCAGTATACTGGAGTCCCAGGGGAGGGGAACACTTAGCTCTGTCACCGTCACCTTTATTGTAATAGAGGATGGAAAGAGGAAGTTGAAAAGGTTAAAGATAGAGGAGGAGGATTACGAGGAGTATCTTAAGAGAAACTACGGAGATGTACTTATAACCTCCATAAAGAGGAACTATACCAAGAGAAAGTTGATATCTGACGGTTATGTTAGAAGGACCTTGGCACTGACCTACCTACTGGCCTACCGGGATGAGATAGAGGAGAGACTAAAGGAGGAGTACGAGGAGAAACTCTCTGAACGCCAGAGGGAATTAATAGAGAGGTATAGGAATACAGTACTGGATTTAAGGGAAGAGGTAGAGGAGGGGATGATAGATGTTAGAGCATTAGAGGAGTTAAAGGTAAAGAGGATAAGGATGAGAGAGGAGTTGGAGAAGTTGGGACTTTACAAGGGGGGAAAGCCTGTGGAGGAGTTAGACTGTGCTCTGAAGGTGGAGAGGGAGATCTCGGAAAATCTCCCCTACAGTATAGCAGTAAGGTATCTTTCCCAGGACATATTCAAGTACTACCTCTACAAGACCCCAGATGAGAGGGACAGATCCAGCATGTTTCCCTCCATCCTTACCACACCCTCTCCTCTAAATCTCAAATGGATGAGGGTAGATGGAATAGATGCCGTAGAGGTTTTAGATGTTAAATTCCTCCTTGAGAGGGAACTCCCAAAGTACAGTATTCCCCTTAAGAACCTTGGAGGGGTGGCCCTATACCTTGTCCATGGATGGGAGGAGGTGGAGAGGTTCGGGTTTAATAGGAAAGAGATCGAGAAGATTCTCAGGGATATGGCACCTATAGATAGGGTGAGATCCCTTCTAAGTAAAAAGGGTATAGATATAGGGAAGTTGGAGAAATACAACTCTATAAAGAGGGAGAGAACTAAGAAGTTCCTAGACGCCCTCAGTAGGTTATAACTATGCTTAACCCTCTAATACTCTGGGGATCTGTGATACTTGACAGGATCCTTGGAGAACCCCCTGAGAGGGTGCATCCTGTAGTCTGGATAGGAAAATTGATATCCACCCTGGAGAATATATTTAGGTCCACATACTCCCAGGATAAAATTAGAGATCTTCTTTTTGGATCCCTTACCACCATAATTACACTGACAGTGGTGTTTTTGGCCTCCTATGGCCTTGAGATACTTATATGTAGATTGCCTGAGATCCTCCAGTATCCCCTTTACTCCCTTGCCCTCTCAACTACCATTGGGTATAAGTCCCTTCTGGATTTCTCAAGGAGACCTATGGACTGTATAAGGGAGGGGGATATAGAGGGGGCACGGAGATATCTCCAGTGTATTGTAAGTAGGGATACCTCGAAGTTAGATATAGAGCATATCCTATCTGCATCTGTGGAGAGCCTCTCTGAAAATATAACTGACAGTATTATCGCCCCTCTTTTCTACGGGGCACTCTTTGGACTTCCAGGGGCCTTCCTCTACAGGGCTGTAAATACCCTAGATGCCATGATAGGATACAGGAATAAGAAATACGAGTACTACGGTAAATTAGCTGCCTACCTAGACGATCTACTTAATATTGTACCTTCACGTATTGCAGGGCTACTCCTTGTATTAACCTCACCACTGTACGGAGGAGATGTTAAGAGGGCACTTTACGGTTTCCTGAAGGAGGGTTCTAAAACACCCTCTCCCAATTCAGGTTATACCATGGCAACGGTAGCCCACAGTTTAAACATGACCCTGGAGAAGATAGGTTACTACAAACTGGGAAGGGGAAAAATAGATCTTAAAAAAGCCTATAATTCCCTGAGGGCTGTAGATGTAGTGGTAATGACCTTCCTTCTACTTTACACCCTCCTCTACTTTATAATATAGGGCTTATTCTCCAGATCCCTTATCAACCTCTCCAACCTCTCCTTCTCCTCCCTGGAAATATCCACGAAGAACACCCTGCCACCTGGCTCTCCCCTCTCCTTCAAGTTTGTGATCCTGAAATACCCCCTCTTTGTAGCCACATAACCTGTGGTATAGGAGGGATTATCTGAGATACACAACTCTGCAATAACCCCTAGATCTATAGCCTTGGTAGCTATCCCTATGGCATCTACAGTTCTCTCTGTTCCCAGCTTCTCTCTCAGTATCTTCTCCCTCAACTCCTCAGAGGTAGATATACACTTCACCCTTACACCCCTCTCCTTATCAGGTTCAAGCCTCTCCCCCTGGAGATTCATTATACTCGCCCCTCTCATGCCCCCCCTCTCCACTATCTTAAAGGCCTCCTCAATAACCTCCTCTTTTATTCCCTCCCTCTTCAGGATATCCCTGGCAACTTCCCTAGCCTCCTCCTTACTTCTACATTCAAGGGTTGTAATAGGGAGGTGAGGAACATACTCTATATCCTCCTGGATCTCCTCAATCTTTATACTTATAAAGTCTGGGGTTCCAAGTTCATGGGAGAAGGCCCTCCTTATAAACCTGAGAACGTACTCCTCCACCTTCTCCCTCTCCACAATGGTCTCTGCCCCAGAGATATGTTTACCATTCCTCGAGGCCCTCATCTTAATACTGTACATATCCACCCCCTTAAAAGTATATAAATGATTAGTAACAATAACAAACATGACTATAAAAACTAATAGGTGATACTTCATGATACTCTTTGAGTGGGGTACCTACAACGCCCTCTCTACATTAAGACAGGCTGCACTCCTAGGTACAAGAATTACAGAGATACCACCTGCCGTCCTAGCCAGGAGGATGTCACCAGACTACTACGAGAACTACAGACAGATAGGGGAGAAGTACTTTACAATGATAATAGCCCATGGACCCTACTACAACGTAACATCTGAGAGGGGGTTAAAGGCCCACCTTACAGCAATAGAGAGGGCCACAATAGCTGGAGCAAAGATATACAACTACCATCTTGGTAGGAGGATAGGGGCAGGAGACCTTAATGTACAGTTGGAGATCTTGAAGAAGTTCAACGAGGTAAACAGTGAGATGATATACTCCCCAGAACCTGCCACCAACGAGGAGGGGTTTGGTACCCTAGATGAGCTCGAGGAACTTGTAAAGGCTGCAAGGGAGGAGGGGATAAAGATAATACCCTCCCTACAGTTGGAGAACATATTCCTCACAGAGTTAAAGGTCTATGAAACTGGTGACTTCCTAGAGGCATCTGAGAAGGCAGATACACAGTGGTGGTTAAATATCCTGGAGAGGATGGACAAGATATCAGAGGACATGGTACATATTAGGTTCTCCCAGGTAGTAGGTATTAAGTATGGGGACAGGTTCTACAAGAAGAGGATGCCCTTGGGAATGGGGTATCCACCTTTCGAACCTCTAGCAGAGGCCCTCTCAACATACTTCGTAAATAACAGTATGGCAAAGGACGTTAAAAAGATACTCTTCCTCTACACGGGACTACCTGAGGTTAAGTACAGAGACCTGATAGACATCTACGCTACAGTTATGAAGTTGTCCATAGATAAGTTAATGAGTAAGAGGAACCAGATGGAGTATGGAAGGTTCTATGCCACTACTGGCAGAGGAGAAGAGGAGGACAGCGACCAATAATAACTTTTTTGCTATTTTTTACCCCTCTTTTTTTCACAATTTTTATAAATTCTACTTTTATAATAAATTTTCACAAAGATTAAAGAGTGATGGGTATGATAGACAAGTGTCCAATTTGCAGTGGTACTGGGAAGAAGATAGTAAGGTATAAAACATGTCCAGAGTGTGAAGGAAGTGGATACATCTGCGAGTTTGATACAAAGTCCCACTTTAAAGGTATTTCAAAGAGATCTAAGTACGACCTAGATCTTGCCGAGGTGCCCTGTCCAAACTGTGATGGTAGTGGTAAGGTACCTGTCTATGATACCTGCGACTACTGTGGAGGATCTGGAAAGGTTGTAAAGTGTGACAAGTGTGGTAGATACATTGGAAAGTACCCAGATCATAAAGATGTTACCCTATGTGACATATGTAGGAGAGAGGAGGAGGAGAGGAGGAAGAATCTAAAGACTGTCTACGAGTTAGACAATCTATGTAACGTTGGAGATGTGGAGACAGGTAAATTTTACAAGGGAGTTGTATCCAGGACTGAAAAGTACGGGGTATTTGTCTCCCTCAACGAGCAGACAAGGGGTCTTCTTAAGCCAAGGGAGATGGTAGGTAAGAAATTAAGTGACTTTAAAATTGGGGACGAGGTTATAGTGCAGGTTATAGATGTAAGGCCTGAGAAGAGGGAGATAGACTTTAGATACATTCCACTAACTGACTACACCGTGGAGAAACTTGAGAAGGAGATACCTCTAACAACTATTAAAGAGATCATAGATAAGGGATTAGTGGAGATGATAGATGAGATCGTCCATATCAGGGGGGAGGTTATTCAGATAACCCAGACACCTGGACCAACTATCTTCACAGTTACAGATGGTACTGAGACCGCCTGGGTTTCAGCCCTGGATATTGCAGGTCTTAGGGCACATCCCGAGGTAATGGTTGGGGATATCATAGATGTAATAGGTACTGTATCTATAAGGGAGGGAAGACTCCAGATCGAGAGGTTGAAGTTGAAGAAGTTAGAGGGTGAAGAGGCTGAGAAGGTTAAGAGGGAGATAGAGAGGAAGTTAGATGAGAAGTCAGAACCTTATGGAGATATAGACTTCCTGGTGGAATCTCCTGTTTTGGAGAAGTTGAGACCTAGGATGGCCCATGTGGCAAAGAAGATTAGGAGGGCCATATTAGATGGAAAGCCTGTAATTATAAGGCACCATGCAGATGCAGATGGGTACTGTGCAGGTTTAGCCCTGGAGAGGGCCATACTTCCAATACTTAGTAAGTTCTCCATAGATGTAGATGCCCAGTGGCACTACTTTAAGAGGAGTCCTTCAAAGGCTCCATTCTACGAGTTGGAGGATGTAACCAAGGACCTAGTATACTCCCTAGAGGATAAGTTGAGATTTGGCCAGAAGATGCCCCTGGTGGTACTTACAGACAACGGTAGTACAGACGAGGACATCCCTGCCATCTCCCAGGCTGTAGCCTTTGGAGTAGATGTACTTGTAATAGATCACCACTACCCTGGAGAGGTCGTTGACGGTAGAGTGGAGGTAGACGAGTACATCTCTGGCCATGTAAACCCCTACCTCGTTGGAGGGGACAGTAACCTTACAGCAGGGGTGCTGGCAACAGAGGTTGCAAGGATGATAAACAAGGATGTAACTGAGGAGATAAACCACCTTCCTGGTATAGCGGTAGTTGGAGATCACGCCAAGGGTAGGGAGGTGGAGGAGTATATAAAAATAGCCCTTAAGGATCTGACTAAGTGGAGTAAGAGGTACGGTAGTGGTAAGGAGTACACCGTAGAGGATCTTGAGAAGATAGCCCTATGTATGGATTTCGAAGCCTTCTATCTAAGGTTCATGAGTGGAAGGGGAATAGTGGAGGAGATCCTGGCCACAAACAAGAGAGAGATATACAGACATGAGAGGTTGATAGACATCCTCTATAAGAGGGCAATGGAGATGATAGATAGACAGATGAGGGCTGCACTACCTGCCCTAAAGACCCAGAAACTGGAGAATAACATTATACTAAACACCCTGGACGTGGAGAAGTACACCCATAAGTTTACCTTCCCACCTCCAGGGAAAACCTGTGGATTTGTACATGATACCGTAGTTAAAAAGTACGG
>DQVW01000070.1 GCA_015661555.1 Methanothermococcus okinawensis | reverse complement strand
TACCATGGGAATGACACTTGTTGAAAAAATCCTGGCTAAGGCCTCTGGAAGGAGATCTGTATCGCCGGGAGACATAGTAATGGCAAAGATAGATGTGGCCATGGTGCATGACATTACAGGGCCACTAACTGTGAAAACCTTGGAGAAGGCAGGTATAGACAGGGTCTGGGATCCTGACAAGATAGTTGTACTCTTCGATCACCAGGTGCCTGCGGATAGTATCGACGCCGCCAAAAATCATACACTTATGAGGAGATTTGTAAAGAAACATGGGATAAAGAACTTCTACGACATAAGGGAGGGTATATGTCATCAGGTGCTCCCTGAGAAGGGACATGTTGTTCCAGGTACTGTAGTTGTTGGGGCAGACTCTCATACCTGTACCCATGGGGCCTTTGGGGCATTTGCAACAGGTATAGGAAGTACAGACATGGCTGCAGTATTTGCCACTGGAGAGCTTTGGTTCAAAGTACCTGAGACACTCTACTTCAATATCACAGGGGAGCTAAAACCCTATGTAACCTCTAAGGATGTGATCCTCCATATCATCGGTGAGGTAGGTTTTGACGGGGCGACCTATAAGGCTGTACAGTATGGAGGGGAAACTGTTAAGAATATGAGTGTGGCTTCAAGGATGACCATGACAAATATGGCCATTGAGATGGGTGCAAAAACAGGGGTTATTGAACCTGATGAAAAAACCATCAAGTATGTAAAGGAGGCTATGAGGAGGCATGGAAGGGAGAGACCCTTTGAGGTAATAAGGGGGGATGAAGATGCTGAGTACGAGGAGGTCTACGAGATAGAGGTGGATAACTTGGAACCTGTGTTCGCCTGTCCTCACGCTGTAGATAATGTAAAACCTGCAAGGGAGGTTGCTGGAAAGCCTGTAGATCAGGTGTTCATAGGCTCCTGTACCAATGGAAGGTTGGAGGACTTAAGGGCGGCAATAAAGATAATAGAGGAGCATGGAGGTATCGCTGAGGATGTAAGGGTTATAGTAACTCCCGCCTCAAGGGAGGTTATGCTAGCAGCCATGAAGGAGGGCATTATACAGAAGTTCTACAAGTATGGATGTGTTGTAACCAACCCCTCCTGTTCTGCATGTATGGGATCACTTTACGGAATCCTAGGTCCTGGTGAGGTAGGGGTTGCCACCTCTAACAGGAACTTCAGAGGTAGGGAGGGATCTCTAGATTCCGAGGTATATCTGGCATCTCCTATTACAGCGGCAGCCTGTGCAGTTAAGGGGGAGTTAGTAGATCCAAGGGATCTATAGTTTAAAGTAAGGTTCCCTTCTAAGTATCCCCTCACGTATATACTCTTTTATATCTTCCCCCCTCCTTAGGGGTGTAAGTATATCTACCAAGTTATCCTCCCTTAGGAGACAGGGTTTTATATATCCGTCGTAGGTCAACCTTATTCTTGTACAGTGCCTACAGAACTCTGTATTATCCATAGGTTTAACAAACTCCACCTCCAAATCCCCAATATAGTACTTCCTCCTGTTGTGCATCCACCTCCTTTTCACCACCTTATCTGCCATCTCCTCTATTCTCTTCTCTATGGGGGTGATATCTACGTAGTACCTCCTTAAGGTTTTATCTAGGGGCATTAGCTCTATAACCTGAAGTATAGCTCCAACCTCCCTACAGTAATCCATTAGATCCTCGAGATCTTCCAGGGTGTTTTTCATCACCAGATAGTTTATCTTCAAAGGTGTAAGTCCCACCTCTATAGCCCTCTCTATACCTGCCTTCACCACATTTACATCCCCATATCCAGTTATCTGCCTGTACTTCTCAGGATCCAGGGTGTCTAAACTGACATTGACCCTGTGAAGGCCGGCATCTTTTAGTACCTGGGCATACCTCTCCAGGAGGGTTCCATTTGTAGTTAAAGAGATCTCCTCTATCCTGGGGTTGGATATGTTCTCGAGAATCTCAGGTAGATCCTCCCTTAGGAGAGGCTCCCCTCCAGATATTTTTATCTTTCTAATCCCAAAGTCCAGGAAGGCCCTTACAATTTCACCTATCTCCTCAGGTGTCATGGATCTATCCTTGGAGTTGTTATACCCCTCCCTGTGACAGTAGAAACATCTTAGATTACAGTGAGGTGTTACAGATATCCTTAGGGATCTTACCTCTCTCTTGAAGGGGTCCCTCATACCTATCCCAGGGTTAATTGATAATAGTTAATATTTGGGAAAGATTAATTAAAATATTTTTATTTCAAAAAGTATAAAAGGGGCTGTTTTATAGATAGCAACTTTCATAGCTTCTTCTGTATCCCATATTTT
>DQVW01000023.1 GCA_015661555.1 Methanothermococcus okinawensis | reverse complement strand
TGTTCCAGGATAGAGAGGGGAACAAGTACTGTGTATACTGTAGGACCTTGAAGGAGAGGGAAGTTGTTGAAAAAGAGGTTAAAAGAGAGGTGACATCTCTTTCCAGTAAGGATGCCTATGGAAAAATAGTGGATAAGAAGATAGAGTACCTCTTTAAGAGGCTGGAGGAGGAGTACGACGTTGCCAGGATAGTGGAGATCAGCGAGGTTATTAAGGCACTTCTGAAATTGAAGTCAAAGTTAGAATAGAGGTAGCACACTTCCCACTGGAGGTGCAAAGGTAGGTACCTTGAGGGATTTCCATATGGTCATGGCCAGGGAGAGGGATTGATACCTCTCCCCATGTACCACAAATACCTTCTCAGGTGTAGGTATCTTTTTCAGGTATCTAATAAGGGAGTTGTAATCTCCATGTGCAGAGAACTCTATCTTGACAACCTCTCCCCTAACAGGTATCTCGTGTTTGAAGGGTTTAATTACCTTCGCCCCCTCCTCTAACGCCCTCCCTAAGGTATCCTCTGCCTGATAGCCTGTTAGGATGATCTTGTTTTGGGGGTATTTAAGGAGCTTCAAGTACTGGAGTACTGGACCTCCCTGGAGCATCCCAGAGGTGGATATGATAATGCAGGGCTCCTCGTTAAAGACACTGCTGTCAGCCTTCCTTACATACCCAAAGGGGTTCTGTCCACACTCCAACATCCTCCTTATCTTGGGATTTAACCAGTGGGAGTAACTGAGATAGACTCCAGTGGTATGTATGATAGAGCCGTCTACGTATACAGGTACATCCTCAAGTACTCCACTGTTTCTATAGTGATATATAACTGCCATTATCTCCTGGGCTCTACCCACTGCAAATACTGGTATTATTACCTTACCCCCTTTCTCTATAGTACTTGAGATCTCCTCTATAAGTTGCCTCTCTAGAGCCTTCCTGGCAGGTTTTATATCTAGAGGTGAGCCGTAAGTGGATTCTATTATAAGGGTATCGATCTCCTCTATATCTGTATCTGCAGGTTTCAAGGTCCTAGTTTCCCTCTCGTTTATATCCCCAGTATAGAGTACCTTCTTTCCATCTATATCCAGGTATATGGAGGAGCTTCCAAGGATATGGCCGGCGTCGTACATCTCCATGGTGATATCCTCGGTTATCTTCCTCTTCTCCCTGTAATTTACAGTCTCGATAGTATCCAAGGCCTCCTTTATCTCCTTTTCACCGTAGATTTTGGAGAGTTTTGAAACATCCTTCCAGAGTATATACATGAGATCTGCAGTGGGTGCTGTACAGTATATCCTTTTGAAGTTGAAACAGGGGATAGCGCCACAGTGATCCAGGTGGGCATGGGACACCAAGAGGGCGTCTATATCACTGGTATCTATACTAGGTATGGTGTTTTTATTTGGATCCATACCACAGTCCAGGAGTATCTTGGATTTTTTCGTATCTATCTCTATACAGGACATACCTATTTGATGACATCCTCCGTGAAACTTAATTATTGCCATATCTCCCACATTGTGAAAATATTTATCAGTGAAGATAACCCTTTATAATATACCTAACTCTCTTTCCCACTTCTATTCTATCTCTCTCCAAAGTTAACCCTAAGTTAACAATCTCCTTTTCAATTATCTCCCTTCTCTCCCTAGGTTTGTGGGATAACATCAATCCTATAACACCTCCTTCTCTTAAATACTTTATACCCTCCCTGAGGATTCTCAGGGAGAACTCCTCCCCGTACTTTCCCCCACCAATTAACTCCACCTCCCTGGCGTAGGCACCTCCAAAGCTCCTCCTAGAAGGCACTGAGTGTGTAGAGTAAAAGGGAGGATAGGATAAAATTATATCGAACTTTTTACCCTCAATTTCAGGTATACCCTCAATCACCTTACCCCTGGAATCTACTATCTTCACCCTATCCTCCAAGTTGTTTCTTCTAAGGTTCTCCCTGGCTAACTCTATATACTCCTTTACAACTTCGGTGGCGTAGACCTTACATCTGTAGTACTTTGCAACCATGATGGCCAGTATACCTGAGCCTGTTCCAATCTCCAGTACCTCCTTTGCATCCCTTCTATTTTTCTCCTTAAAACTCTCACATAGGTTTTTTATAAAGAGATAGCGACTGACAGGTGTAGGTATTAGGGCACCCCTGTGAAAATCCATATGGATGTTGAATACATGTTTCAATACAGTTTTGTTGTAGAGGTGGAGGGCATCCTTATCTCTAAAGTCTATTCTCATCTTTCCATCTTTGTAGTAGGTGTACTTTTTTAACTCAGGGTTTAGCCTTACAGCGTCCTCTATTTTTAGACCTAACCTCATAAGGATCCCTCAAAACTGTTAAATACACTGTTACTATCATTACTTTAAAAATTAACAGGTGATTTAACTTGCAATTTGTACACATTGCAGATAACCACCTTGGCTATAGGCAGTACAACCTGGACGAAAGGGAGAGGGATATTTACAGGGCATTTGAGGAGTGTATAGAGAAGATAATAGAGATAAAGCCAGACTTTGTTGTACACAGTGGAGATCTCTTTGAACATTCAGAACCTTCAGTTAACGCCTTGTATACAGCGATGGAGGGCTTCAAGAAGTTGAAGGAGCATGGAATACAGATCTACATGATACATGGAAACCATGACAAACCTAAGAGGGATTTTAAGAAATCCCCCTTTACAGTACTTAAAAGTGTTCTAGGTGACTACTTCAGGACCTTCACTAAAAAGAAGTATCACATATTTGAGAAGGGAAATAAGGAGGTTTTTATAGGGGGTAACGACTTCACCTCAAAGAGCAATGTGGATAGACTTCAGGAGACCTACAGATTGATAGAGGCAGCCTCCAAGGACTACAGAGATAGGATACTACTATTCCATCAGAGTATCTACTCCTATTCAAACCTTCCAACCTACGAGATACAGTTGGAGGACCTTCCCAGGGGATTTAAATATTACGCCGGTGGACATATACACCAGAGGATGCTCAGAGGTGTAGGAGAGGGATATCTCGCCTACAGCGGCTCTACAGAGATATACACCTACGACGAATACGAAGACTACGAGAAAAATGGGAAGGGGTTCTATCTAGTGGACATCAGTGGGGAGGGCTGTGACGTGGAGAAAATAGATATTAGGTGTAGAGACTTTGTGGTGGAGAGAGCCATTACAGATGAGGAGTCCTTTAAGAGATTCCTTGAAAAGTTAAACTCCAAAAAAGAGCCTGTGGTTGTCTGCTCCGTCCTAAGGGAGTTGGCTGAAAAGTTGGAGAGGGTGTTGAAAAGTAAAAAGACCCTTTACAACAGGATAACCTACCTAGATAAAGTTAGTGAGGAGGAAATACTGGAGATATCCCATATGGATGTTGAAGAGGTGTTCAGGGAGTTCCTAAAGAGGAGAAATTACGATGTAGATTTTGTATACGGTATATACTCCCAGGTGGTAAAGGGAGGGAATCTCCATAAATATTTAGAGGATTACCTTAGAAACTTTTAGGTGGTAGGAGACGTTTACCCCCAGATTTCCTACCTCTTTTGGGATCAGTGGGTACTCCATGAGATCCTCTGCCACTATAATATCTAGGTTCTTCTCCTCTTTAAGTGTTTCAACCTCCTTTAGGTAGATGTCCATATCCTCGTCATACCTTGCAGAGAGGTGGGTCAGTATAAGTTTCTCCACCTTGGCAATACATCCAATGTTTATGGCATCCTCTACTGTGGAGTGCATGGTCTCCAGGGCATGATCCTTCTTAGTACTGTCAAAGGTGGCCTCGTGGATAAGTATTCTACAGTCTAGGGATCTTATGAACTCCCCGAAGCCCTTGACTGGTAGGGTATCTCCACTGTAGGCTACAGATACACCTCTCTTTGGGGGGAGGAGGACGTCCTCAGGATATACCTTCTTTCCATCTTTGGCAATTACAGGGTAACCCTCTTTCAACCTCCTTAGATCTGGCCCCATCTTCACCCCTAACTCCATAGCCCTCTTTATATCCAACTGTGGCTTTTTCTTCTCCTTGAATATATAACCTAGGGTAGGTACTGAGTGTTTCATAGGATAGGAGTATACCTGATACTTCTCCCCGTCTAAGATACACTGGGGACTGTCAACAGGGATCTCGTGTATATGTATTTCAAAGGTTGTATGGAAGCCTAACCTCATCATACTCCTTATTACATCCTCGGTCTCAGGGGGCCCATAGATGTGGATAGGAGTAGTCCTCTTGTTCAGTCCCATGGACTGTAGAAGACCTGAGATGCCAAATATATGATCGCCGTGAAGGTGGGAAATAAATATATACTTTATCTTCATGGGGGAGATATCTGTATGGACCATCTGCCTCTGGGTACCCTCTCCACAGTCAAAGAGGAGTACATCCCCGTTGTATTTAAGTGCTACTGAGGGCTGATTTCTCTTCTTAGTAGGTATGGAAGAACCTGTTCCTAGAAACACTATCTTCATAGTACCTCCTTTACCTCTTATTTTTTATATACTCCTCTATATATCTCTCCAACTCCCCCCTATCTATGGCCTCTATCCACCTCCTAACTTCATTGCGCCACTCCTCTATAGTCTCTAATATTCTGGACCTAACCTCACTGAAGGGGACTGCCTCGTACCTGTAGAAGTACCCTCCCTTTCGGAGATTTACCTGCTTCCTCCTTACAAGACCTGCCCTTATTAAATTCTGCATAGATCTTTGAATTGTGCTCCTGTCCCTATTCAATAATTGAGCAATGGTACTTACCCTCGAGGGTCCATTCTTTAACAGGGTGAGGTATACTGCAACATCTAAAGGTTTTATATCAAATATGCAGCACATTATATTTTCCAGGGTTAAAGCAGGTGATTTAGAGATGGATTTACTCATTAAATCACCAACTAGTACTTTTTGTCTAATACTATAAATACATTAAGTTTCTACTTTTTTTCACAAATTGAGAACAAACCCTTTCTCCAAAATATTAAGATTCTTTGGTATAATAATTTTTTATAGTAAGGGATTTTTAAAGTAAAGGAAAAAGAGAGGTGGTTTTCATGGAGAGTGAGGCTACTATGAAGTGTGGTCTGGAGATACATGTCCAGGTGGAGACTAGGTCCAAACTCTTCTGTAGATGTCCCACCAATTACAGCGAGGTGCCTCCAAATACCAACATATGTCCTGTATGTATTGGACTTCCCGGTGCAAGGCCTATGCCTCCAAATAAAAAGGCCATAGATATTGCCATCATGGTAGCCAAGATGCTAAACTGTGAGATAGTGGTTAATAGGGATATCTACTTCCAGAGGAAGCACTACGACTACCCAGATCTACCAAGTGGTTATCAGAGGACAAGTGTTCCCATAGGGGTAGATGGGAAATTCCTCGATGTTGGAATAGCAGAGGTGCATCTAGAGGAGGATCCTGGGCAGTACAAACCTGACCTAGGTTTAGTGGACTTCAACAGAAGTGGTATCCCCCTTATAGAGATAGTCACAGAGCCAGATATAAGATCTCCAGAGGAGGCAAGGGAGTTTCTAAAACAGTTGATGAGGCTCTTTAGATATATCGGCCATCTTAGAGGGGAGGGTACTATGAGGGTGGATGTAAATATCTCCGTCAACTACGGAGGTATCCAGGGGAACAGGGTTGAGGTTAAGAATATCAACTCTATCAAGGGGGTTTACAAGGTTCTAAAGTACGAGTTCATAAGGCAGAAGAATATCCTTAAGAGGGGAGGGGAGGTTAAGAGGGAGACCAGGGCATTTATGGAGTCCCAGATGATTACAAGATCTATGAGGGCAAAGGAGACTGCAGAGGACTACAGGTATATACCAGATCCAGATATTCAGCCTGTTGTAATAGACGAGGGGTGGGTTAAAGAGGTTGAGGCCCAGATGCCAGAGACACCCCTTGAGAAAGAGAAGAGATTTGTAAGGGAGTACGGGATAAAGGAGGAGGATGCCAAGGTTTTAGTATCTGATTTAGCCCTGGCAGAAGTCTTTGAGAAGGTTGTCCAGGAATTAGGTGTAAACGAGAGGAATGTAAACCTTGCAGTGACCTGGATAAGGAACGAGTTAAAGAGGGTTCTAGCCTATAACAAGATTGACTTCCTGGAGAGCAATCTAAAACCTGAACATCTAACAGAACTTATAAGGTTGATAACAGATAACACCATAAGTCAGAAGATCGGTAAGAAGGTCATAGAGATAATGGTGGAGCACAGGGGTAAGAAGTCACCGAGAGAGATTGTTGAGGAGATGGGACTAACTGTAATTACAGAGGACGATGTCCTTCTAAAGGCCTGCGAGGAGGCTATCAAAAACAACCCCAAGGCTGTTAAGGATTACCTAGATGGAAACAAGGTGGCTCTCCACTTCCTCATGGGTCAGGTGATGAAATTAACTAGGGGAAGGGCAGAACCTAAGAAGGTTGTTAAGATACTGAAGGAGAAGTTAGATGCTATGGCCTAAACCTCTCTTTTTTTAACTGGTGGATATTTTGAAGGAGGATTCTAACCTTAGAGAGACTGTAATTATACTCTGGCTCATATCCTTTATAACTATGCTCGGGATAGGTTTGATAGCCCCCCTGATGTCAAAGTACGCCCAGATACTTGGGGCCTCAAACTTTGAGATTGGAGTTATCTTCGGCTCCTTTGCACTTGCAAGAACCTTTGCACAGATACCTGTGGGATACCTTTCAGATAGATACGGTAAGAAGGTATTTCTCCTAATAGGTACCTTCTTCTACGGTTTTTTCACATTTCTCTATCCCTTTGCAAAGTCTGTAATCCATCTTATAGTTTTGAGGATACTCAACGGTATATCCTCCTCCCTTATAAACCCAGTGGCTGGAGCCTACGTTGCCACCGTGGCACCTAGGGAAAAACTTGGAGAGTATATGGGTTTGTTTAATTCTGCACTACCTCTAGGTTTCTCTCTGGGACCTCTGGTGGGAGGTGTATTGGCAAAGTGGTACGGGATAGAGGCGCCCTTCTACTTCTGTGGAGCCTTAAGTTTCCTATCCTTCCTCATATGTCTCTTTAAGTTAAAGAATATTAGAATAAACAGGGATGGAAGTTTTACATACGTCTCAAAGCTTATTGTGAAAGAGGAGGGAACTGTTAAGGGAACGTTCTTCCCATTAAAGTTTTTAAGGGACAGGTGCTTCCTCTCAGCCTTTATGGTAAACCTGGCCTACTACGTTGTGAATACTGGCATCATAGCCTATCTAGCTGTATACGTGGGTGACTATATAGGGCTGGACCAGGTTGGTATCCTTATAGCCTCTACAAATTTAACCCTAGGTATTCTCCAGAGGAAATTTGGGGAGATATACGATAAAACAGGTGGGATTTTCCTCATATATGGAGGGCTCCTTCTAAGCGCCCTGGGATTATACCTACTTTCCATATCACCTCTATATCTTAAATCTATCCCCCTCCTTCTCAAGATGTTCTCTGCCCTGGAGTTGGTGGCAATAGGTGGGGCCATGTACCTCCCAGTTGTAAACTCCCTGGCCATGAAGAGGGTAGATATAGAGGAGAAGGGGACGGCTATGGGTCTATTCACCACAAGTTTAAATATTGGTATGTTCCTAGGTGCTCTATTGTTGGGATACCTGGCAGATCTCCTTGGACTCTCCAACATGTACAAGGTATCCTCTCTCATCTTAATCCTTGTGGGTATATTTCTCTACCTCCATATTAGAGGAGAGTGAAGGGTATGGAAGTTATAAAGGAGATGATCCCCGTTGTAGAGCGGTTGAAAAGGGAGGGGTATGTAAAAAGTGAGAAGGTTATTCAGGCCCTTTTGAAGGTTCCTAGGGAGGGGTTTCTACCAGAGGGTTTAAAGGAGTACGCCTACCTGGACACCCCTCTAAGTATAGGATACGGCCAGACCATATCAGCAATACACATGGTAGGTATGATGTGTGAGGCCCTGGATCTAAAGGAGGGACAGAAGGTTCTAGAGGTAGGTACAGGTTCAGGATACCATGCCGCAGTAGTGGCGGAGATCGTTGGGAAGGATGGATTAGTAGTGACTGTAGAGAGAATCCCTGAGTTGGCAGAGAGGGCCAGGAAGGTGTTAAAGAAACTGGGCTATGACAACGTTATAGTAGTATGTGGAGATGGCACCTTAGGATACCCACCTCTCGCCCCCTACGACAGGATATACGTCACTGCAGCAGGACCTAAGGTACCTAAGCCACTGATAGAGCAGTTGAAGGATGGGGGGAAGATGGTAATACCTGTAGGTAAGGACCTTCAGGAGTTGATACTCCTGGAAAAGAAAGGAGGCAAGATATTCAAGAAGAAGTTATGTGATGTTGCATTTGTCCCACTTATTGGAGAGGAAGGCTGGAAGGAATATTAAAATATAAAGGGCAGATATAATACTTTTTTGGAGGTGATCAGATGATAATCAGGGTACTGGGAACAGGATGTCCCAAGTGTAAGAAAACCTATGAGAATGTTAAAAAGGCTGTGGAGGAGTTAGGTGTAGAGGCAGAGATCGAGAAGATAGAGGATATAGATGAGATATCCCAGTGGGTGATGCTCACCCCAGGGGTAGTCTTTGACGATGTAGTGGTATTTGAAGGTAAGGTACCTACTGTAGAGGAGATAAAGAGGGAGTTAATGGATTACTTAAAAAGTAATTAAGGTGATAGGATGAAGATAGGAATAATAGCCTGTGAAAAGATGGTTAAAATGGGATGCCCAGGGAAGGAGGCATGTGTATCCTGCTTTAAGGCTATAAATGAAAAAAGTGGCGCCTTTGAGAGATACAAGGATGTGGAGTTGGTGGCATTTACCAACTGTGGAGGCTGTCCAGGTAAGAGATTCACCTCTAGAGTAAAGATGCTTAAAAATGCCTGTGGTGTCGAGGCCATCCATATAGCAAACTGTACTTTTTTGGAGCCAAAATGTCCCTACATAGACTTTGAAGAGATCTGTGAGAAGTTGATGAAGGAGTTAGGAATTCCTATAGTCTTTGGTACTCACACAGTGATAAAAAAGGATATCCTTGTATGTAGTTGTGATGAGGATAGAGAGGACTAAATCTATTTTTTTATTATTTTTTATGGGGGGAAGGATATGAGAGAGATTATAGGTAAAACACTATCTATATGTCCCAGGTGCTTTAAGAGGATCCCTGCTACCCTCTACGAGGAGGATGGAAAGGTATACATGGAGAAGACATGTCCTGAGCATGGAAAATTTAAGGATCTCTACTGGAGTGATGCCCAGTTATACAGGGAGTTTAACAGATACGAGTATATAGGTAGTGTTGAAGTTACCCATACTAAGAGGGAGAAGGGATGTCCATACGACTGTGGACTGTGCCCCAACCATAAGACTACGACCATACTTGCAAATATCGATTTAACCAACAGGTGTAATCTTAACTGTCCCATATGTTTTGCAAATGCAGGTAAAACTGGAGTAATCTATGAACCAACCTTTGAGGAAGTAAAGAGGATGATGGAGATCTTGAGAAGTGAGATTCCACCAACTCCTACCATACAGTTTGCAGGGGGAGAACCTACGGTGAGGGAGGATCTCTTTGATATTATAAAGTTAGCCAGGGAGATGGGATTTTTACATACCCAACTGGCTACAAACGGTATAAGGTTGAGGAACAGGGAATATGTGAAGAAACTTAAAGAGGTTAGACTGTCCACTATCTACCTCCAATTTGACGGGATATCGGAAAAACCCTATCTAATAGCCAGGGGGAAAAATCTCTTACCTATTAAGAAGAAGGTAATTGAAAACTGTAGAGAGGTAGGTTTTAACAGTGTAGTGTTGGTCCCCACCTTGGTAAAAGGGGTTAACGATGGAGAGGTTGGGGATATAATAAGATATGCAGTGGAAAATTTTGACGTTGTTAGAGGTGTTAACTTTCAACCTGTCTCCTTTACCGGTAGAATAGATGAGGAGAAGAGATTGGAGGGGAGGATAACAATTCCCGACTTTATTAGGTTAGTTGAGGAGCAGACTGAGGGAGAGATCACCAGGGATGATTTCTATCCAGTACCTGTTGTGGCTCCAATATCCCTATTGGTAGAGAAGATACTTAACAGGAAAAAACCTGTCCTTGGATCCCATCAACACTGTGGAGTATCTACCTATATATTCCTCGATGATGGCAGGATGATACCCCTTCCAAGATTCTTCGATGTTGAAGGCTTTTTAGAGGTTGTAAGGGAGAAAAACGAGGAGTTGGAAAATGGAAGAGGTAAGATCCTATCTCTTTTAGACCTAAGTATAAAGGTACTGAAGTTGATTGACAGGGATAGGGCACCTAAAAGTATCAATTTAAAAAGTTTAGCCAATATTATAGTGGACATACTAAAGGGCAGTTATAATTCACTTGTCAAGTTACATCACAGTGTTCTTATGCTAGGTTGTATGCACTTTATGGATCCCTACAACTTCGATATAAGGAGATGTGAAAGGTGCTCCATCCACTACGCCCTCCCAGATGGAAGGGTTATACCCTTCTGTACCTTTAACACCATCCATAGACCTTTGATATTTAGAGGAAGTTAATTACTTAAAGAAGTCCTGCAAGGTACACTGCCTACTTTCACTTTTAAGCTCCTCCCTGGATACTCCAAGGGACTCCATTATTCTTATTACAGGTGGGAGAACCTGGTTGTCTATGTAGTAGTTTACATCGTAGTCCTTTGCATCCTCTGGTAACTCGGCCCTCTCACTTACAGGTCCACTACCACTTGTTACAATATAGCCCACCACATCCCCAACCATCAACCTTCCCCCCTTCCTGAGGATCTTTTTTGCCACTTCAACATGTGGAGCAGTTGTCTTGTACCTGGATATATCCTTGGTTATCTGTGTATAGATAATTAGATCCTCCTTCTTCACCCTACCCTTTCTCAGATCCTCTATGGTTTTGATTACTATATCCTTAGCCATCTTAATATCTCCCTTCTCAAGGAGTGCCTTAAGTACCTCCTTCTGGGTCTTCTTCGCTATTTTTGACCAATCCCTTCTAACAAGTTCCAGCCCCTTTATCACTATCCTGTTGTTCTCGTCGAGAAGGGCGTACTTCTTCTTTGTGACAAATATACCTCTTTTGTAGTACCCCTCAAATTCCAACTCCATATCTCCTGGAAGTTTCTTATTCATCTCCCTTAAAAACTCATAGGTCCTCTCCAACAACTCCTCCTTACTCTTAACCCCCTCCATCGTAGCATATAGACCATCTGTATCTGCGTATATTACCTTAAAGCCGTACCTCTCTACCTCCTCTATAGTCCTCTGGATAAACATCCTACCTAGATAGGTTATTACCTCGGCACACTCCTTGGAGTACCACCTTGCCCTTGGATAGGCCAGATAACCGTAGTGGCTATTTGCCAGCACCTTCAAGGATCTCTGTTCATAATCTAGGAGGGCGTAGTGGGGAGAGTCAGGATCCATCTTCTTCAACTCCTCCTTTATCTCCCTCCTTCTCTTGAGCAACTTATGGAGCACCTCAGGTATGAGACCTCTCCTTCTCTTACAGAACCAGTGTCCAAGTATCTTCTCTGACTCCCCCTCACAACAGCCACAGTCTATGGTGTCAGGACTTATGTTGTAAGTTATTATTATAGAGGGGTATAGGGATCTAAAGTCCATACTCACTATGTGTTCATGGATACCTTTAATAGGCTCCTTTACATAACCTCCCTCGTAGTACTCCCTGAGTCTCCTCTTATACTCCTCCTCAGAGGGCCTATTAGGTGCCAGGAAATTCTTTTTATAGGAGTGTTTCAACAGAAGGTACTCAACCATCTGACTACTACTCATCCTACTAACTTCAAAGAGGGTCTGATTTACAATCCTGGAGAACATTACCTCCAGGGGTAAAAAGTACTCCCCAACTAGATAGGTGTAGTAGGCATCCTGGAAGGAGTACTCCACAAGGTTTCTATCCCCCTCCTCCCACAACCTACCTATATTTCCATGACCAACCTCCAACTTACGTACCCCAAAGAGTTCATAACATACCTCCTCCAGGGTATACTTACTGAGATTTAACGTCCTCCTTACAATGGGGTAGAGGTCTACGTGTATCCTTCCAGGGATGTAACTCCTGAGGTACATCCCTCCCCTAGATATCCTTATATTCAGGGGGATTTTAACACCTAGGTATTTAGCCCTCTTCACCAGATATGGGAAGTCGAAGTTATCTCCGTTGTAGGTATATATTAAGTTGTAGTCCTTCAGGATCTCTACAGTCCTCTTTATCAACTCCCTCTCGTTCTCCACCAACTCCAGGCACTCATGGTCAAAGGGCTTGTAGGAGAGAACCTTCTTAACCCCTTTAGAGTAGAAACTTACAAGAAGTATAGGATCTCTATCTGGTACAGGTTCCCTACCTCTACAGTACACCTCCATATCAAAGGCTATAGCCTTCAACTCCGGTATCTCGTTACTTACTACTTCCCTTCTCTCCCTGTCCTCAATATTTTTATAGTATACCATGGGGATTATGTCGTTGTCTATTAGATACCTCTTTGTAAAGGGAATGTCATGCTCGTATATCTCCCCCAGCTCCCTAAGTACCCTAAGTTTTGGTACATCCTTTGGATACTTTACAACTACTTTTGTTACAGGTTTCCTGATGATCCTCTCCCTACTTCTAAGATCCCTGTTTATTACAACCTTCTCTGTTTTCTCCATCTTCTCTATACGGTAGAGCAAATCCCTGTGGTTTTTTTCAAGGTACCTCTCTATCTCCTCTGGAGGAGCATCTACGTAGAAGTAGGGTTTAAAATCCCTGTCCTTAATAAGACCCTTCAGTAGGTAGAGATATATACACTTATCCTCGGGGTTGTAATCCACATCTATTAAGGCGTTTCTCTCCATAACAACACCTTCTAGGGCTCTTAACAACAACTTATAAAAATAAAAACTAAGACTTTTTATTTTAATTTTCCATTATGGGAGGGAAGTTGACAGGTGATATCTATATGAAAGGGGAGGTTTTGGCACTTATTATAGCCATGATGTGGGGGATATTTCCCATTATTGAGAAGAGGGCGTTGGAATATATAGATCCCTCGACAGCACTATTTCTTATTGTATCGATGAACTTTCTCCTGATATCCTCTCTATATATTTTACTGGGAAAGGTCGACATAGAGAGCCTCAAGTCCCTACCACTTAAGCCTGTTCTTTTTCTAGCACTTGTATCCCTTGGGAGTGTAATATCCACCTATCTATACTACAGGGCTCTAAAACTCTCCTCACCTTCAAAGATCGTATTGATTACCAGTGTATATCCCTTCTTTACAATACTCGTCAACTCCCTTATAACCAGGGAGCTACCCTCTATAAAAATAGTATTTGGGGCTTTTTTTATATTCCTGGGGGTATACCTTGTGATGGACTATCTCTAAAAAAATTTAAATATTACAATAATTCTTAAGAGAATCTAGATAATAGATCAGGTGGCAGAGATGTTGAAGAGATTAAAGAGGTTTATCTTCGGTAATGACGAACCCCCAAAACAACTCCCAATTAAGGAGGAGTATTATATTGTAGGTGAGGAGGCCTCTGCCTACGAGATAAAAGGAAAGGAAAAGATACCCCTCCAGGAGTCCAAGGTAGTGTCTAAGTTAAAGGTAAGAAGAAGGGAACCCCTCCTTGAGGATGAAAATGAGAATAACGGTAAGGATGAGAAGGATGTCAAGAAGATACTACCTAGGGTATTAACAGCTAGGCTGAAATCTCCCCATGACTTTGAAAACCTGAAGAAGATAATAGATCATGACGTTATTATCATCAACCACGAGGAGGTATCCCTTGAGATCTTTAGAAAGGAATTCTTAGATTTTAAAAAGTACATGGAGACACTAAATTACTACCTCTGGAGAGTTGACGACAACGTAATTCTAATAGCACACACCGACGTGGATATTGATAGGTACAAGTCTGAGACCCTTGTGGAGAGTGTTAAGAACAGTTAAGGTGGTAGTATAAAGTTGGCCATCACAGGGACCCCTGGGGTAGGGAAATCCACCGTCTCCAAAGCTCTGAGAGATAGACTTAGAGAGAGGGGTCTCTCTGTTAAGTATATAGACCTCAGTGAGGTTGTAAAGAGGGAAAAACTCTATACAGAGAAGGATGAATCCATGGACTCCTACGTGGTAGACTTTCAAAAACTCAGGGAGTATTTGAAGGATTTAAAGGGGGATGTTCTAATCCTCGATGGACATATAAGTCATCTTCTCGACGTGGACTATATAGTGGTACTTAGGTGTAACCCCAGGGTGATAGAGGAGAGGTTGAAAAAGCGAGGTTATTCAGAGGAGAAAATTAAGGAAAACGTAGGGGCGGAGATACTAGATGTCTCCCTTGTGGAATCCTTGGAGAGGTTGAAGAGGGATAACATACCTGTATACGAGATAGACACCACCAATAGAAGTGTGGACTCCCTTGTAGAGGAGATTGTTGAGGGTGTGGAGAAGAGGAAGGTAAGGTACGGTATAGTGGATTGGCTGGAGGACTACTTTTTTATGCTCTAACCCTTTTGGCAACCTCCCTGGCCATCTCAAATGTTGTAAGGGAGCCACCTAGATCTGGTGTTGTAAGTCCCTTCTCCAGCACCTCCTCAAGTGCCCTCTCCACCCTGTTGGCAGCTTCCTCCTCTCCCAGGTATCTTAACATAAGTACTCCAGCCAGTATAGTTGCAGTGGGATTTGCTATTCCCTTCCCAGCTATATCAGGTGCAGAGCCATGTACTGGCTCAAAGAGTCCATGTCTATCTCCAATGTTTGCAGAGGGTGCCATTCCCAGTCCCCCAACTGTTCCAGCAGCTCCATCTGAGAGGATATCTCCAAAGAGGTTTGAGGTAACAACTACGTCGAAGGTCTCAGGTCTTGTAATGATGTACATGTTCATGGCGTCTATGTAGTAGTCCTCAGCCTCTATGTCAGGATACTCCTCTGCAACCTCGTAGAATATCCTCTTAAATACACCATCTGTTAGTTTCAGTACGTTGGCCTTGTGGGCACAGGTAACCTTTCCCCTCTTACCCTCCCTCTTCCTCTTCTCAGCCAACTCAAAGGCGAATTTAAATATCCTCCTACAGGCCTTCTCCGTAATCACCCTCGTTGCAGTGTATACACCATCTGCCACCTGGGCCTCAATACCCCTGTAGAGATCCTCTGTATTCTCCCTCACTATTACATAGTCTATGTTCTCTTTTAGACATCTTATGCCTCTGTAGGATTTAACAGGTCTTACGTTGGCGTAGGTATCCAGTATCTTCCTCAACTTAACTATTACATCTGCAGCAGTTTCTCCAGCAGCTCCAAAGAGTACTGCATCACACTCCTTTGCAATCTCCACAGTCTCCTCTGGAAGGGCAACCCCTCTCTTTTTAAAAACCTCATCTCCAGCCTCCGCATGTATAAATTCAAAGTCTATCCCTGTTGCCTTTAAAACCTCCAGAGCTGCAGGTACAACCTCCTTTCCAATACCGTCCCCCTCTATTACACATATCTTGTACATTCCTCTCACCTTTACCTTTTAACAGCTACAGCACCAATATAACCACCAAAGTACTTTAAAAAGCTTTTGTACAGTAGGTTATCTAGGGGGCTGTTGGTGATACAGGTGGCAAAGGTATACTTTATCTGGAAGTTATGTCTCCTTAGGAGATCCTCCACCTCCCTCAGGGAGTAAAACCTGGTACTAACTCTTATCCTCCTCCCGCCTACCACCTTTCTAATATCTCCCCTCCTCTTTTTTATAGCCTTCAGTGTATCCCTCCATCCCCTTCTAAACAGGGATTTAAGTATCCATCTAAAGTGGTAGAGGTTTGCCAGTGTAAAGATAAACACCCCTCCCTTTACAAGGACCCTCCTTATCTCCTTAAGTGCCCTCTCTATCTGCACATGATTCAGGGCTCCAAAGAAGGATATTACACAGTGGAAGGTCCTACTTTTAAAGGGTAAATGCTGCACATCTCCCACAACCACAAATTTCCCACTTTTATCCCTAGCCCTCCTAGCCATCTCTATGGAGATATCCAATCCCACTATGTTATAATCCCTTAGATAGGCCAGATGCTCTCCAGTACCACAACCTACATCTAGGATTAAGTAATCCTCCTTAACCTCATCCCTAAGTACCCTGTACTCCACAGCCCTCATATACCTACTATCACTGTACAACCTGTCATACTCCCTGGCCAGGGTGTTGTAGTAATCCATCACCCTCCTCATATTTCCACAAAATTTTAATTAAATTAAACCTAAATAGAAAATTTTTTATATTATCCTTCTAGCTTTAATTATTATACCTCCAATGATGAGGTGATATCTTGCACGTAATGGAGGGGTATCTACCACCAATGTGGTGTGCAATCTGGTACATCCTCTCAGGTATAGTAGTGGGTTATGGGATTATAAAGATAAACCAGCTTCTCAAGGAGATGCCAGAGGTAAAACCTCTGTTGGCAGTGGCAGGAGCCTATATGTTTGTACTTAGCTCCCTTAAGTTACCCTCAGTTACAGGAAGTTGTTCCCACCCCTGTGGTAACGGGCTAAGCGCAGTACTCTTTGGTGTACCAATTACAGCAGTTTTAGCAACTATAGTGTTACTCTTCCAGGCGCTACTGTTAGCCCATGGTGGATTAACTACTCTGGGGGCAAATATATTCTCCATGGGTGTCATGGGGCCCCTGGCAGGGGTAATAGTATGGAAACTTCTCAGGGGTAAGATAAACTCCACCTGGGCAGTTATGTTGGCAGCTATTGCAGCAGATTGGATGACCTATGTTACCACATCTATACAGCTTACACTGGCATTCCCTGGAGAGGATCCAGTAAAGACGTTGATGATCTTCCTAAGTATATTCGCTGTTACCCAGGTACCCCTTGCAATTGCAGAGGGTCTATTGACAGCTGTTCTCTGGGATAAGATAAAGGAGTTGAGGCCAGATCTACTCTTGAAGTTGGGAGTTATCGATGAAAGTGAGGTACCTCACTACACCCAGGCAGTGGAAACTGGAGGTGCTGAGTAATGGAGACAAAACATATTATACTGATCCTAGCTGTAATAATCCTAATTATTATACCCCTTGTAATATATGCAGGTAAGGGAGAGGAGGAGGGATACTTCGGTGGAGCAGATAGTGCAGCAGAGGATATTATAACGGAGATTAACCCCAACTACCAACCATGGTTCAGTCCTATATGGGAGCCACCAAGTGGAGAGATTGAATCCCTCCTCTTCGCCCTCCAGGCTGCAATAGGTGCCATAATAATAGGGTACTTCATAGGATACAACAAAGCTAAAATAGAGTTGAAGTCCCAGAGTTAAATCCTAACTCTTTTTTTTTCTTTTTTATTCTTTGAACTATAATAAGTTTTTATTATCACTAGTTTTTTAGGTGAGTTAAATGCAGGTGAACACCATAGACCATATTGCCCATAACAACAGGTTACGTCATATCAACCCCAAGTTAAAGGTACTATTTGCACTTTCCATGCTTTTAATTATCCTCTTCTCAAAATCCATCGTTGTACCTTTAACTGTGGCCTTGATAATGATAATCCTAACTGTTTTTGTAGCCAGGGTTCCACTGAGGATATACCTACCCCTTTTATCATTTCCCATAGGCTTTGGTATACTTACAGTGATCCTCATGGGTATCATCTACACAGGTGGTAAAAAACTACTATCCATAGATATCCTCAACTTCAACATCTCCATCTACAGCTACGGTGTTAACTTAGGGTTGTTGGTGTTCAGTAGGATGCTAGGGGGTGTTACCTCCACCCTCTTCCTGGCACTTACCACCCCTATGACAGAACTCTTCTATATTTTGAGGGAGTGGAGAATCCCCTCTGCCCTCCTAGATATCGCCATGATGATGTACAGGTATATCTTTATCCTACTGGACGAGATGATAAGGATAACCAATGCCCAACATACAAGGTTGGGATATAAAGATCTAAAAACCACATACAAGTCCCTAGGTACACTGGCAGCTATCCTCTTTATAAGGGCCTGGGAGAGAGGGGAGAGATCCTTTATCACCATGAGTTGCAGGGGATATAACGGAGATTTAAAACTTTTAAATAAAATAGAGTCTCCAGGTGTTAAGTACATCCTCCTAATAGTAGTAGTGGATATAATCCTCCTGATACTCTCATATTTGACAGCAGATTTTAAGGTGATTACCTAAAGTAATTACAACATTTCTAAAGCCCTGTAAAATCTGTGGAACAACTCCCTGGATATCTTTAACTTGGTATTCCCAAGGTTTAACAACATCCTAAGGTAGTCCCTATCCACCAGGATCTCCCCATCTATACCAATGGGGGCATCTATTTTATAGGTACTTACTATCTCTACCATCACCCTCCTCTCTGTTATGGACTTTATAGAGGAGGCCTTTAAACCGCTATGGATGGCAAGGTCCAGGAGTCTCTTTGCAGCGGGGATATCCCTGGCGGCCACATGGAGGATAGGGGAGTTCATTACAAAAACTATCATCTCAAAATCCCTGGATCTCTTCTCCAAGGCCTCAAATAACTCCCTCTCCTCTCCGTAGTGATGCCACTTCCCCAACCACCTAGAGTATACCTTGGGGTTCTTACCCCTTGGAAACTCCATTAAACCACATCTTCCAAAGCAGGAGCTAGTTGTGTAGTAGTCCTCCATCTCGTTTATCCTCTCAAGGATATAGAGTATACCCCTATCTACCAGGTTTTTCTCTAAAGCCTCCCTTAACCTCCTCATGGCCTTTTCTTTATCCCTTTGAAACATGTTAAACACTTTTTAAACTATTTATATAATCAATCCCTAAGAGGTTTCTACTTATAAAAAGGGAGGGAAAGTATGGAGTTAGACGTCCGTGGTCTTGTATGTCCAATGCCTGTCTTAAAGACAAAGCAGGCCTTGGAGAAATTGGCTAAGGGAGAGAGGTTAACTGTAATAGGGGACTACAAACCTGCCCTGGAGAATATTAAAAGGTTCGCAGAGACCCATGGTTATAGGGTGGTATCTGTAGAGGAATCTAGGGAATTCTTTAAAGTTGTAATAGAGAAGTGAGAGGTGATAGATTGAAGTTTACAGTGGTAATTACCACAGCCCCCTACGGCCATGAGAGGGCCTACTCAGCCCTTAGGTTCGCCCTTACCTCCCTACTAGAGGGTATCCATGTAAACATCTTTCTCATAGAGGATGGGGTCTACCTGGCTAAGAGATCCCAAGATCCCTCTGACTTTCCAAACTACCTGGAGTACCTGAAGAACTGTATAGAGGCTGGAGCTGTTGTAAAGGCCTGTGGTCCCTGCTGCAAAGCGAGAGGTTTAAGTGAGGAGGATCTAGTAGAGGGTGTGATATTAGGTACAATGCATGACCTGGTGAACTTTGTAAAGGAGAGTGACAGGGTAGTCACCTTCTAATCCACTGCAAAGAATAGGCACTTGAGATACTCAAGATCCCTATTGGCCATGGTAATTACATGATCTGGAGATTGGGTCCTATATCCTCCAATCTGTTTAATCTCTTTTCTAGCCCTTAAGGAGGAGGATACCACGGTACTCTTGAAGGTCTCCCTGTCTATATGGTGGGAGCAGGAACATGTGACCAACATCCTTTTACTAAGTTTCAAGGCCAGATAGTTAAGGGTATTGTAGGCCCTCAGTGCATTTTTAACATCCCTGGAGGTCCTTGTGAAGGAGGGTGGATCCAGTACTACTATATCGAAGGATTCCCCCTCCTCTATCAACTCCCTTAGAACGTCAAAGGCGTTACCATGGATAAGGGGATACTTCTCGATATTATTTAGCCTCATATTCTCCTCTGCAACCTCCAAGGCCTTCCTGGATATATCTATCCCCCAAACCTCCGCACCCATCACCCCACAGTGTACAGCGAAACCCCCTGTATAGCAACATACATCTAACACCCTGTCCCCCTCCCGTACATACCTCTCAATATCTATCCTGTTGTCCCTCTGGTCCAGGAAGAAGCCAGTTTTATGCCCCTTTACATTAACCTTAAATCGCCCCCTACCCTCCTCTATAACAGTCTCCACTTTACTTCTATCCCCAAATATCCTAGGTTTCACCCTGTTACCCTTCTTGGCACCTTGCATGTAGAGGGTGTCAATACCTGCAAGTTCCTCCACACATTCATATATCACCGGTGCGAACCTCTCCATAACCCTGGAGGAGACCTGCATAGAGCCTATATCGTTATACCTGTCCAGTACTACACAGGGTAGGTAATCCCCCTCTGCATATATCATCCTGTAGGTGTTCTTAAAACCAAGGACTCTCTCCCTGTATTCAATGGCCCTCTTTATTCGTCGATAGAAGAAGTCCCTATCTATCTCCTCCCTCTTCAGTGTCA
This sequence comes from Methanothermococcus okinawensis, assembly GCA_015661555.1. Taxonomy (GTDB): domain Archaea; phylum AGJL01; class Methanococci; order Methanococcales; family Methanococcaceae; genus Methanofervidicoccus; species Methanofervidicoccus okinawensis_B. The sequence goes on along the minus strand of DQVW01000023.1, from coordinate 3,443 downwards.
GTATCTTTACAGTGGCACTGTCCCTGTTGTAGATAGCCCTGGCTACAAACTTGTCCCTGTAGTAGAGATCTACTATCTCATCCCTCTCAGGTAGATCCTCCCTATTCACTATCCCCTTTAGATATACTATCCTGGAGAAGTTCTTTATAGACTCATAGGCCCTCTTATCTATCTGAAGTTTTACTATGTTATCACCTGCCTCATTTGCCTAAAAATCTTGAGTTACTTATCTCTATAAACCTATTGCAAACCTCCTCTGGATCTCCCTCCATCACCACCTTCCCCCTGTCTATGAGTATCACCCTGTCACTTATCTCCTTTATAAGAGGGATATGATGGCTGATAAGTACTATGGTGGTGCCGTATTTGTCGTTTATCCTCTTGAGATAGTTTGCAACATCCCTCAAGGTGATAGGATCTAGGTCTCCAAAGGGTTCATCTAGGAGAAGTATCTTAGGTTTTGTTACCAGTTGCAGGGCAAGGGCTACCCTAACCTTCTCCCCACCACTTAGCTCCAGAGGTGTCTTATTCAACACCTCCTCATCTAGATTTAGTGTTTTAAGGATCTCCATGGGATTGAAGTCCTCATCGACTAGGGCTGGAAAGAGGATATCTACAATATCCTGGGAGAGTCCCAGTTTCTCAAGTTTATTCCTCCTCTCCTCCTCTGGAAGATCTATCAACTGGTAGATACCATCTACAACCTTTGGGGATATACCCAACTCCTTAGACTTTAACCTGGCAGAGGTAATGGCCCTCTCCCCCTTCACTCCAGCTCTATACCTTAGCATCTCCCCCACTGTTAAGTAGTGGGGAAGGGAGAACTCCTGATGTAGTATCCCTATCTTCCTACGTAGCTCTATCCTCTTCCACCCGTACTCACTTAGATCCACCCCATCAACTATAATCTTTCCACTGTCTGGAAGTTCAAGGCCTGCAAGGAGTCTTAGAAGTACAGACTTTCCAGCACCACTAGGTCCGATGATAGAGAGTATCTCCCCCTCCCTAACCTGGAAGGAGATACCCCTCATATTCAAGGTCTCCCCACCTCGCACTAGGAAGTATCTCTTAGATACGTTCTTCACATCTATTATTACCCTATCCTTAGGTTTAGATCTCCTGATATAGGGAGGTGACATCTCCTCAAGGAACTTCCCTATTACCTCCTCAGGTCTCCCCTCCATAACAATCCTACCCTCCTCCAGGAGGATGCACCTGTGGCAGAGGTACCTATGGATCTCTGGGAGATGGGAGGTAATAATTATAGGGACATTTAACTCCCTGTTAACCTTCTTCAACACATCTAGGAGGATCTGTTTTGAGGCAGGACAGGCCATAGTTGCAGGTTCATCTAGGAGTAATACTCCCTCCCCCCTCTCGTATACCTTCGCTATCTGTCTCCCCAGTATTAGACGTTGCTTCTCTCCTCCACTTAACACATTTGCAAATACATCCTTCTTATGCTCCAATCCAACTAACCTCAATATCTCAAGGGCCTTTTTTTCATACTCCTCCCACTCCTCCTCCATAGGTAGGGATTCATCACAGTTGTTCCTTACGGCGTATAACTTCCTTATGATGTTGTAGATTGCAGGTTCTGCCCAGAGTGCAAAGTTCCTCTGGAGATGTATGGCAGTAACCTCCCTGAAGTTATCCCTCCTACCTAGTATCTCAACATATCCCTCATAGTCCCTATCTACCCCTCTAAGTATTCTTATCAGTGTGGATTTTCCAGCCCCAGATTTTCCCATTACCCCAAGTATCTCCCCCTCCTCAACCTGGAAGGAGATATTGTCCAGGGCCACCTTCTTACCGTATCTCTTAGTTAGATTTTTAACCACCACTGCAGCCATTAATATCACCATAATTGTTGTGATAACTATGAGAGTAAATAAATTGAAGGATACTATAAAATCTCTAGGTATAGAATCTGCAAGGCTTATCGAGGAAAAAATAGATCTACAGTATACCTATCTAAAGAATTTGAAAGAGAGGATAGAGGAGGATTTGTTTCTAAAACTTATATTACTTAACGCCCTGGTGTCCTATCAACTCTCTACCACTGGAGAGAGGTGGTGGAAGGAGTTTTCAGAGTATCCCTGGGAGAGTATATCTGGGGATGTGGTGGAGGAGTATGTTAAATTTCTCTCCAACTCAAGGGGCAACAGGAGGTTTCTAGAGGGTAAGATAAAGAGGGTATACACATTGAGAAACTTCCTAGATACCCTCTCCCTGGAGAGGTGTGAAAACTACTACAAAAACATGGAGTCCCTGAGAAATGCCCTTGCAAGGGTGTTGAATACAAGGGGCTACTCAAAAACAGTGGTATTTGCAGTTAAGATCTTTGGATATGGAGGTAGAATGGTGTTCAATAGATTTATCCCCTACCCCCACTCTGTAGAGATTCCCAGGGACAGTAGAATAGAGAGGTACACCAGAAGGTTTACAGATGGGGATGTGATAAAATTTTGGAGTGAGGTTGCCTGGGATACTGGGGTTCCCCCTCTCCATATAGACTCCCTGCTCTGGCCAGCCCTGGGAAACTGGGAAAGGGTAAAAAGACCTCTAAAAGCCCTAAATGAGGAGGTGTATAAAAAGGTGAAGATGTTGATTGAGTTGGCTTAAGTATCCTTCAACAGGGACATTAAACTCTCTCTGTACAGCGGTAACCTTCGACGCCTCATCTCCCTTTCAAGGAGGAAAAATGGATAGTCAACCTTTGCAGGATCTTGAGGGAAGAGGGTCCTTGCAAATTCAGTCACTTTAACAACATCTTCCCAGTTGAGATTGTCAATTGATTCAAGTACTTCCAGTGCTACTGCGACCCTTGCAACGTTCCTGTCCAGTGGTACATAGAGATCGGCAGGTGAGAAGTGGTCAAATATTCTAAGATCTGGGTAGCCCCTTACCATCCAACGCATATACATCCAGGCCTTCTTTCTGGCTGATCCCCTACTTTTTCCCATACGTAGAATATTCCTCCCAATCTCTTCAACGAAGTGGTAGGGCTTCTCAAACTCTCTACTGTAATTGATCAAATCTCCCCCTGCTCTTTCCAGTACAAACCTGTTGACACTTGCAAGTATCTCTGGAATCATCCATCCAATCCTACCAAGGAGTTGGTCGGCAGTAATATCGTCTAAAACACCCCTGAAGATACCCTCATCAGTTATTTTAAAAAGATCCTCTCCAAAGTGTTGATAGAGTCTTACAAGGAGTTTCCTTGCATTATCAGCCCTACCTACAACGTTGCCCTCATCTATGGATGCTACAAGTAGTAGGTAATGTGCAGTCCTCCTCCTCTCCCTAGGGTCAGTGGAGTAGGGATCTATTGGAAGCTTTGGAGGTCTATCTGGATCAAACTGTAGATCTGGTGTATTGGAGTGCTTCTCAACAAATCTTTTTAACAGCTCTATTAATTCCCTCTCCATTTAGATCTCCTC
>DQVW01000062.1 GCA_015661555.1 Methanothermococcus okinawensis | reverse complement strand
TCTATATCAAAACTATACAAATAAAAAAATATAAACATTAAGTAAAGGCCTTAAAATAAATATGGCAATAATAATTAATTCTTTATTTTTTTCCATTAACTCTATAACTACACTAACTCTATCTTTCTATTTTTAACCCTAACAAAAATTTAAAAGGTACATCCTTATGAAGAGCACACTCATAGATTTTAACCAATTTAAAATGATAACTGATGCTAAATTAAAAGGTGACACCTTAAACATTGAGATCTGTAAAAATTACGAGATTACCATACCCTTAGATAGGGTGCTCAACTATCCCTACTCCCTGGAGGATGGAAAACTCCTGATAGAGGGGGAGATACCTGAGTACAGATTACACTCCCTGAAGGCTGGGATACTCAACCTTATCTCCCTCTCCATCTCCCAGGGTATGAGAAGTAAGATAACTGGGAGAACTACCTACTACATCTCTGATCCAGTACCTCTACTGGGACATACAGCCTTTGGCCTCATAGACAGGGGTACAAATATTATACAGGTAAGGGGGCTATGTGGTTGTAACATAAACTGTCCCTTCTGCTCTGTGGATGAAGGTAGATATTCCAAGACTAGAAAGAACGACTACTACGTAGATATGGATCACCTACTAAGGTGGTACCTTAAGGTAGTTGAGGTTAAAGGTAACAGACATCTGGAGGCCCACCTAGATGGACAGGGGGAACCTACCCTCTATCACCCTCTACCTGACCTTGTACAACAACTCCACGAGATAAACAGTAAGGGGGAGGGCATAGTAACCATCCAGACCAATGGGGTATCCCTCACCTACAGGTTAATAGATGAGTTGGAGGAGGCTGGACTTCACAGGATAAACCTCTCCATAAACGCCTTAGATGAGAGGATGAGTAGGGCCTTGGCAGGGAGTAGATCCTACGATATAAACCGTATATTGGAGCTAGCGGAGTACATCAAGAATACAAAGATACACCTTCTAATAGCACCTCTACTTCTCCCAGGTATAAACGACCAGGAGTTCAAGAGGGTGATAGACTACGCAGTAGAGCTGGAGAGGAGGAACCCCCAAAATATCATAAACCCTATCACAGGAAGGAAGGATCCAATACTTGGAGTTCAACTATGCCAGGTATATCAGTTTGGTAGAAGGATGAAGAATATGAAGGTATGGAACTTCAAGAAATTTTACAGGTTACTTAGGGAGTACGAGTTGGAGTACAGGAAAAAAGGTATAGATGTCCAACTGATAACTCCACTTTCCAAGGCCTTTGGGAGCCACAGGAGAAAGAGGGTCCCTATACCTTTCCAGGTGAACAGTAAGGTTAAGGCCAAGGTTATACTAGATGGGAGGATTAAGGGGGAGTTAATTGGATGTGCCCGGGATAGACTTATCCAGATAATAAATGTAGAGGATCCTGAGAGGTGGATAGGAAGGGAGGTAAAGGTGAAGATACTAAGTACCAAGGATGGTATATTTGTAGGAAGGTTATCTCACTGAAGGAAGGCCTCCAGTGTTACCTGCTTCCCCTTACTCTCTTTTTTCTCCTCCTTCTTCTTTTTTACTTTGTCCTCTTTAACTTCCTCCTTCTTCTTTTCTTTCTTAACCTCCTTCTTCTCCACCTTCTTTTTTTCCTTCTCCCTCAGTATCTTGAATATCTTCTTTGCAGTGTTCTTATCTGTTAAATACTCCACCTCATCCTCTGTAAATTCAAAGAACTCCACAAGTTGGGCACCTAGGTAGGGATCCCTCTTAAGTATGGTGGAGAGGTACACCAGGTCTTCCCTTGCCCTCTTGGTGGATACATGGGTCTTTGAACTGATCTTGGAGAGTATCTTCTTTAGGATCTCCCTTTGAGCTTTACTCTGTAGGAGTTTTGTAAACACCTTAGGTCTTACATAGGGTGTGAATCCCCTGTACTTCTCCTCCTTTGCAAGGGCTACCCCTGCACTCATGAGGGCTGAGGCGTATCTCCAGAGGTTGTAGTTCTGCCTCCTATTTGCCCTCCCCAGGAAGAGGTCTGCCTTAGAGAGGTAGTCGTAGGCGGTGGCAACCTCCTCCATCTTCCTGTACTCCCTTGGGATGTTCTCAGCCAACCACTCCGCCAGGGTTTCAGGATCCTCCTTTAAATCCCAGAGTGCAAGTAGTGCCAGATTGTAGTTTGTAGTTTTCAGTATAATTCTTATGGCGTCGAAGATACTCTTTTCAACGTTCCTGCTATCTAGTTTCCTGGCATCCTCTGGACTTAAACTACCTCCCAGTGCCAGGGATTCCAGGTCGTTGATTGCGGCCCTTAGATCACCTGCAGCATGTTTTGCTATAATCTTGAGGGTTTTCTCGTCTACCTCCAAACCCTCCTCACGTGCAATCTTTTTAAGGACGGAGAGTATTGTATTGGTAGGTATAGGTTTTAGGTTGATAACTTTGCACCTCTCCCTGAGAGGTTTAAGGGAGGGTTTATAGATATCGTTTGCAGTCATTATAATGGGGTTCTTGGCAACCTTTATTATATTGAGTATCTCCCTTAGACCACCCTTATCCATACTTCCAGATATACCGTCTACCTCGTCCAGGAGCACAAGTATTCTCCTACCAAAGACAGACTTAGATCCCGCGGCACTTCCTACAATACTCCTGATAACTTCGGCACTTCTGGTGTCACTTGCATTTAACTCTATTACATCGAAGTTGTAATCCCTTGCAAGTGCCCTGGCCATTGTTGTTTTACCACAGCCAGGAGGGCCTGCAAGGATAACAGGTCTCCTATCCCTTCCACTGATGTAGTCCTCAATCCATCTCCTTAACTCCTCCTTGGCCTCCCTGTTACCAACTACCTCATCTAAGGTCTTTGGCCTGTACTTCTCAGCCCAACTCATGTAATCACCGGGGATTTATTTAAAGAGATTAAGTTAATTGATTTTTATAACTTTTTGAAAAAAGTATAATAAAAAATAGCACGTGATAGGCATGTGCGGTATATTTGGAGCCTACTCCTTCTCAGGGGAGGATGTAGTTAAGAAGATATACTACGGTCTCTACGCGTTACAACATAGGGGGCAGGAAGGTGCTGGAATTGCCGTGAGTAATGGGAAGAGTATTTACAGTTATAAGGGTCTTGGATTGGTCTCAGAGGTATTTAGTAGGGAGATGATAAACTCTCTAAGGGGACAATTAGGTATAGGTCATGTTAGATACTCCACAACAGGGGGTACTCTTTTAGAAAACTGCCAACCCTTCATAGTAAATAGCTCCCTTGGGAATCTGGCAGTGGCCCATAACGGGGATATATTGAACTCCCATATCTTAAGGAAGGAGTTGGAAAAACAGGGGCATATATTTACATCCTCAACAGATTCCGAGGTTATAGCCCATCTACTTGTAAAGGAGCTGCTAAAAACAGGGGATATTATTCAATCCATAGAGGAGGTCTCAAAGAAAATTGTAGGGGCCTACTCCCTTGTGATCCTCTACAACAACAGTCTTATCGCTGTTAGGGATCCCCAAGGTTTTAAACCCCTATGTATAGGGAGAGATGAAAGGGATAACTACTATATCTCCTCTGAGAGCTGTGGTCTAGATGTTATAAACGGAGAACTTATAAGGGACGTATATCCTGGGGAGGTAATAGTGATAAACAGGGAGGGTATTGAGACCTACAGGATAGGGGAGGACTCCAAGGTATCCACATGTATGTTTGAATACGTCTACTTCGCAAGGCCAGATTCCATTATAGACGGTATAAGTGTTTACAACGTTAGGAGGAAGTTGGGAAAGATACTTGCCAGGGAGGAACCCTGTGAGGGGGACATAGTATCCCCTGTTCCAGATTCTGGGGTTATCTCTGCCATAGGTTACTCCGAGGAGTTAGGTATACCATACTACGAGGCCCTGGTTAAGAACAAATACGTCGGTAGAACCTTTATCCTCCCCTCTCAGGAGGAGAGGGATATTGCTGTAAGGTTGAAGTTAAACCCTGTAAAACCTGTAATTGAGGATAAAAGAGTGATATTAATCGATGACAGTATAGTGAGAGGTACAACCTCTAAAAGAATAGTGGATATTGTGAGGAAGGCTGGGGCAAGGGAGGTCCACCTAAGGGTGAGCTCTCCGAGAATAATATCCCCCTGCTACTACGGTATAGATATGCCAACTAAGGAGGAGTTAATAGCAAGTTCCAAGTCCCTGGAGGAGATAAGGGAATATTTAAATGTGGACTCCCTAGGTTACCTCAGTATCCAGGGGTTGATAGAGGGTATAGGGAGGGAGGACCTCTGTTTAGCCTGTGTTACTGGGAAATATCCAACTGATATCTCCTGTAAATTCTGTTGTAAGTAGTTTTAAGATCTCCTTGCAATGTACTGGATTATCCTTGCAAATGCAGGTCTGGTGATAAACACCCCTATGAGTACACCAATTATGGTGGTGATTGCAAACCCTTTTAGCATCCCTATGCTCAT
>DQVW01000108.1 GCA_015661555.1 Methanothermococcus okinawensis | reverse complement strand
TCCATTGGAGACTACGACGAGGAGGAGGATCTTGAGGATTACAACATAATAATCACCACTGCAGAGAAGCTAGACTCCCTTATAAGGCATAGGGTGAGATGGATAGAGGATGTCTCTGTTGCCATTATAGACGAGATCCATCTAATAGGGAACGAGGAGAGGGGAGGTACCTTAGAGGTACTTATAACTAAGTTGAAGAGTAAGTACAACGTCCAGATAATTGGGCTCTCTGCCACCATAGGAAATCCAGAGGAGTTGGCGGAATGGTTAGATGCGGAGTTGGTGATAGATACCTGGAGACCTGTGAAGTTAAAGAAGGGCATAGGCTACAGGGATAAGATTCTATTTGTTGGAGAGGATGGGGAGGTTGTAGAGGAGTATCCCCTGAAGACCTATAACAGTAGAAGTGAATTATTTAATCTTGTGATAGATTGTGTGTTAGATGGGGGCTCCCTCCTCATATTCTGCAACTCCAAGAGGAAGGCTGTTGAAGAGGCTGAAAAGCTGGATCTAAGGGATTACCTCTCCAGGGAGGAGTTGAGAGAGCTTAGACGTATAAAGGAGGAGATCCTAAGTGTATTTGACAGGCCCACGGAAACCTGCAAAACCCTTGCAGAATGTATCGAGAGAGGTGTTGCATTTCACCACGCAGGTCTAACATACGAGCAGAGGAGGATTGTGGAGGAGGCCTTTAGAAGAAGGATTATAAAGGTTATCTGCTGCACCCCTACCTTGAGCATGGGGGTTAACGTCCCCTGTAGGAGGGCCATAGTGAAGGACCTTAAGAGATTCAGTAAGGGTAGGATGGTCTTCATTCCAAAGATGGAGATACTCCAGTGTATTGGGAGGGCTGGACGTCCAAACTTGGACCCCTACGGTGAGGGTATAATATACGTTGATGGAAAGGTTAGTGCAGAGGAGGTAAAGAAATACCTTGTGGGGCCTGTGGAACCTATCTTTTCAGAGTTGTCCAATCCCAGGATACTAAGATCCCATATCCTTGGATTAATAGCCCTGGGAGATGTTAGGGACAGGGAGAGTCTAAGGAACTTTATAGAAAATACCTTCTACGCCTATCAGTATGGAAACACCGCGAAGATCTTGGAGGATATTGAGGAGGTTGTAAGATTCCTGGAGTTTAGTGGATTTATCTCGGTGGAGGGTGGGGAGGGGAAATACGGGGTGAAGATACTAACATTGGATGGAGATGGTATATCTATACAAGGGGGTGAGGAGAGGTACAGGATAACTCCACTGGGGAGAAGGGTATCTGAGTTATACATAGATCCCTTCAGTGGGAGGGTTATAATAGAGGGGTTAAAGAGGCTAAACAACATATTAAGGCGCCTTGGAAATAGGGATCCCCTTGACTACACCACCTTCTATATTCTCTATCTCATCTCAAAGACTTCGGAGATGTCACCACTGCCATGGGTGAGAAGTTTTGAGAGGGAATTACTCACCTACGAGGCTCTAAGGAGAGGTATACCTGTAGGAGAGGGAGACCTTAAATATGTTAAAAATGCCATGATCTTCTACGACTGGATAAGGGAGGTGCCAGAGGATAAGATCCTGGAGAGGTATGGCATAGAGCCTGGGATTTTAAGGTATAGGGTTGAACAGGCAAAGTGGCTGATACATGCTACAGGGGAACTCTTCAAGATCTTGAAAATAGAGAATGAGATTATCTCCCAGGTCCTGGAGGAGTTGAAGATAAGGATAGAGTACGGTGCAGATAGGGAACTTATAGACCTACTGAAGATAAAGTATATAGGTAGGGCAAGGGCCAGGATGCTTTACGACGCAGGGATAAGAAGCGTCCAGGATATCATAGACAACTATGATAAGGTCAGAAGGATCCTGGGAGATAAGATTGCCAGGAAGATCCTCAAGGAGTTGAAGGGTGAGGAGGACATATCACTTAAGTTATGGGAGTAAAAATATTATAGTACAACACCTCTCAGGTGAAGGAGGGATGTTACTACCAGAGCCTAGAATATATAGAGATGTGTCCCTTGAGGAGGCCATACTTAAAAGGAGATCTATAAGGGAGTACTCAGAGGAACCTCTCAGGCTCGAGGATCTCTCCCAGATCCTATGGGCGGCACAGGGTATAACAGACCCCAGCAGGATGTTCAGAGCTGCACCAAGTGCAGGTGCAACCTATCCCCTGGAGGTATACCTTGTTGTAAAGGAGGTGGTGGATTTAGAACCAGGAGTTTACAGGTATATACCAGCTAATCACTCCCTTCAGGTGATAAAGGAGGGGGATTACTCCTATCACCTCTACAGGGCATGTTTAAATCAGAGATGGGTTCTAGATGCAAAGGCCAACATAGTGATAACAGCTGTTTATGAGCGTACCACCTCTGTCTATGGAGAGCGGGGTATTAGATACGTCCACATGGAAGCTGGACATGCCGGGCAGAGTATATACCTTCAGAGTACAGCACTAGGTATAGGTACAGTGGCAATAGGTGCCTTCTACGATGAATACGTGGAGGAAGTTGTGGGATGTGAACCTGGGGAAAGGGCACTCTATGTCTTCCCCCTGGGATACATAAAAGAATAACTACTTTTTCTCTTTTTCCTCCCTCTTCATTATGGCGATCTCCCTTACAATGAGGGTGATCTCCCTCTCTATCTTCTCGATCTTCATATAGAGTCTGTAGTGAAGATAGAAGAGTACTATAATGGCAATATAGATTACTACGTCTACACCTCTACCTACACCAGTTAATGTTGCCAGATAATTTAGAGTCTGTGGAAATACCACTATCAGTATTACCATTATCCAGATAAATATCCAGAATAGGGCGGACTCTATGTTTATCTCGTTGTTTTTAACCTGTAACAATATTTTAGATAGAGCAAAGATTGCGAAGATAAGGGCAAGTATCTGGATAATCTCCATATTATCACGTTTTTATTTTTAAATGATAAAAACTCCCTTAAATAACATTTCCATCTCCCAGGAGTTTCTTAAACCTTGGCAGATCCTTTGGGGGTGCTTATCCCAAGGATATCTCTTATCCTGGTCAACATCAGTTTAGAGAGGGAGTATTATATCATAGGTTTGTAATAGATAGATAGTAGATGTATATTCCCTGCATAGGTTATGGGGTAGAGTCTTGTCCCAGAACCTCCTGCCAGGAGAATACCTTTCATCTACTTTAATATTGGCCCAAAAAAATGAATTGTAATAATAAATTAACCACTAAAATTCAAAAAGTGAGGACTATGAAGTCTATAATTCTCGCAGGGGGAGTTGGAAGTAGGTTGTGGCCCCTCAGTAGGGAGCACTTCCCAAAGCAATTTATAAAGTTTGACTCCTTTGACAAGTCCCTCTTCCAGATGACCTTTGAGAGGTGTCTAAAACTCACTGAGAATCCAGATGACATCTATGTGGTTACCAACCACTTACATAAATTCCATGTTATGGGACAGATCGAGGAACTGGGATACAGGGATTTCAATAAGGAGAATATTCTCGCTGAGCCTGAGGGTAAAAATACCCTCCCCGCTGTATACTACGGGATAAAGAGTATAAGGGAGAGGGAGGGAAGGGACTGTATAGTTGGGGTGTTCCCCTCTGATCACCTGATAAGGAGAGAGGACGAGGAGAGATTCATAGACACTGTAAAGAGAGGTGT
>DQVW01000055.1 GCA_015661555.1 Methanothermococcus okinawensis | reverse complement strand
CTTACAAAGTCCAGTATATCTGGGGTTAGATATACAACGGGATGGGACTCCCTGTAGATCTTAAGTATCTCCTTACCTACTTCAGTTAACCCCTGGGAATCTGCCAGATGTCTCTCCACCAGTAGACTGTTCCATCTCTCTGGGACGTAACCTGTTTTATCCAGTAACTCCATGATCTTGATTATCTCGGAGTTGATATACACATCAGGTATGTCCTCCAGGGGTATCTTGTCTATTATCTCCAACATCCTCCTTCCAACATCTGTAAAGGTTATGTCCCCTTCAGATATCTCCACAAACCCCAGGATAAAGAGTTCTGCTATCCTTACCTCGAACTCTTCAGGTAGTTTATCTTTTAACTCCTCCCTTTTACTGGTGTCCTTCATAAGTTTTAAAATCTCCAGATGCCTCTTCTTTAGGAACATTTCACCACCTTTTTAAATTTTTAAGGGTGTAAATTTGTTCACTTAAGGTTCTATAAATAACTTTACTTCTAATCTTCAGGGTTTATAGGGGAACTTGGCAACAATGTCCATAAATTCCTCCTCACTGAGGTACTCCCTATTACCCACCCTAAGTACCTTCTCCTCAATAACCCTTCCAAAGGGTATAACAGGACATCTCTTCTCCACACATATCTCTAAGATATCCCTTAAATTCTCCTCCCTCGTACTTATAATGTAGGTACCTAGGTATCTGGTAGAGCGGGGATAGGGTAGGGCAGTTATCTCCACCCCCACCTTGGCCTTCACCATCATCTCAAGTACGTTACACAACCACCCTCCCCTGGAGGCGTCCTTACAGGCGTTAACCTCAATCCCCCTCTCCACTATACTTAAAAAAGTATCGTATTTATTCTTAGCCCTCTGGATCCTCTCCCCAATGTCACCCTCTACAGGATGTCCAAGCATAAGTACAATATCTCCAACCTGGGCACCCCCATCTGTTATTACCCTATCCCCTATCAACTCCCCAAACACCACCACAGATATACAGGGAGTTAACCCCTCTTCACTCTGGGTATTCCCTCCAACTATGGGGATATTTAAACCTAGGGACTGTCTCCTTAATCCCTCTACAGCCATCTTTAACTCCTCCTCACTTTGGGCCTGGATTGCATTCAGGGCGTAGAGGGGTCTCGCCCCCATAGCCACAACATCACAGGAGGTATGTATAAGGGCAGTTTTTGAGCCTAGCTTTAGAGGATAGGGCCCCTCCATGTTTATTACATTCCTTCCTATTACTACGCTGTCATCCCCTGCCCTAATACCCCTTAAAAGATCCTTCACCTTGAGGTCCATATCCCACAGCCTCTTCCTTGGGTAGTGTGTCTCCATCATGTGTTTTATGGCATGTTTTATCTCGTACTCTAAACGTTCCATGCTATCCATGCTCCAATCTTTTATTGAGGATATAGCCTATACCCTGACCGAAACTTATGCCTCCATCTCCATTTGGCACCCTACTGTGATAGAGGAATTTAAAGCCCTCCTCCTCAACCCTCCTCCTTATCAACTGAGAGATAATACTGTTGTAGGACACCCCTCCAGTAAGACCTATGTACTCTACCCCCTCCCTCTCTCCAAACTTTAGGGCCATGGTGGAGAGCCCCTCCCCTATTGCTAGGTGGATATAGAGCCCTATAAACTCCCTCTCATAACCCTCCACTAGCATGTTGTAGGCCCTGTAGACCAGGTCAGTTGTAATAAGTCTATTACCCTTTATCCTAATATCCTCCCTGGCCATCTCTAGGCATCTCCTATACTCCCTCTCACTATAACCTCTAGACCTTACAAAACCCTCCAATCTTATGGCAGGTTCTCCATCGTAGGTTTTCCTCTGACAGATGGAGAG
>DQVW01000053.1 GCA_015661555.1 Methanothermococcus okinawensis | reverse complement strand
TACCTTTTAAAGTATGGAGTGCCCTATGAATTTTTAAGTCCTCTAAAGCTAGGGGGTAAGGATATAGAGAAGGTGCTAAGTGGCTACCCCTGTGATCTCTGCAACGGTATTGTATCTAAGTACCTTGTAGAGGAGTGTAGGGAGAGGGGTATAAGATATCTGATAAATAACCACATGGAGGATAAGGTAAGGAAGGTGAGGGATGTATATGTCATAAATTTTTTAAAGATATACCCCTTAAAGAGGGATATCCTAAGGAGAGAGTATCCCTATTTAAAGTGTCCCCTGATGATACAGGCTCTCAAAAGAAATAGGGAGATGAGGGTTAAGATGATAGGGGAGATAGTATCTCAGGTTTACGAGGGTCTTATGGAGCCTGGTATAGGTGCAGAGGTTATAATGGAGATAGAGAAACTGGGAAAGAAGATTTAACAGGTGAGTAGATGGAGTTAATAGAGAAGGCTATAAACAGTTTAAGAAGTGGAAAGATAATACTTGTCTACGACAGTGACGACAGGGAGGGAGAGACAGATATGGTGGTAGCCTCGGAGAGGATAACTCCCGAGCATATAAAGATCATGAGGAAAGATGGTGGTGGCCTTATCTGTACTGCAGTACACCCTGAGATCTGTAACTCTATAGGCATTCCCTTCATGGTGGATGTACTCCTTGAGGCCTCCAAGAAATTTCCCCTACTAAGGGAACTCTACCCCTCAGATATCCCCTACGATGAGAAGTCCTCCTTCTCCATCACCATAAACCATAGAAAAACATTTACAGGTATTACAGATAGAGATAGGGCCTTTACCATAAGAAAACTTGCTGACCTCTGTAGAGAGGGGAGATATAGAGACTTTGGTAAGGAGTTTAGGTCTCCAGGTCACGTTATTCTCCTAAGGGCAGCTGAAGGTCTTGTTAAAAGTAGGAGGGGTCATACAGAGATGACAGTGGCCCTTGCAGAGTTGGCCAATATGACTCCTATCACCACCATCTGTGAGATGATGGGGGAGGATGGCTACGCCATGAATAAAAGTGAGGCTAAGAGGTATGCAGAGAGACACAACTTAGTATTTCTCAGTGGTGAGGACATTATAAACTACTACCTGGAGAGGAGGGAGTAACAGGTGGTACTATGACTGTAAGGGTAGGTATTGCCGATACTACCTTTGCAAGGGTGGATATGGCCTCCTCTGCCATAAAAAAGCTTAAGGAGTTAACACCTAAGATAAAGATAGTGAGATACACGGTACCTGGGATAAAGGACCTACCTGTAGCCTGTAAAAAACTTATCGAGGAGGAGAATTGCGAGATTGTAATGGCCCTCGGGATGCCTGGAAAGACCGAGAAGGACAAGGTATGTGCCCATGAGGCCTCCCAGGGTATTATAATGGCCCAGCTTATGACCAATAAACATATAATAGAGGTATTTGTCCACGAGGATGAGGCTAGAGATGAAAAGGAGTTGGAGTGGCTTGCAAAGAGGAGAGCTGAGGAACACGCCGAGAATGTGTACTATCTACTTTTCAACAGGAAGTTCTTGGAGAGAAACGCCGGTAAAGGTCTAAGACAGGGTTTTGAAGACGTAGGCCCTGTAAGAGAGTAATAATCTAAGGCATCAGAATTGAAAGTTTCTCATCCTCTCTCAGCCGGGGACAACTTCATCATCTGCCCAGTATAGCTCTCTTTAATTAGGTATGTAGTCCTCTAAAACATTGAGGATATCACTTATTAATTTTTTCTCATTTACAGGTTCTAACTCAAAGTTAGATCTAATAATGGCGTAAAAGATGAGACCATTCATTACTATGGGAATTATATGGATATAGTAGTCCTCGAATTTAATGGAGATCCTTTTAGGCATGCTCTTCGACATCTTAAATACCTGTTGAAAGAGGGCACTGTACCTTGCAGATATCTCCTCAGGATTTCTAATGGTGGATACTACGGGAAGACCCTCCTCAGAGGTTATAGTTATACTACTTACGTCATTTTCCAGTGCAACCTCTAGGAGATCAAATTTATCTGAGAGACTTTCATCGGCGATACTCTCCGTGGTATACTTCTTCAACTCCAGTAAACTACTGACAATTTCCTTCTCAAGTTTCTCCTTTTCCAACTGTCTCTCCCTTTCTTTCTTAAGGGTGTAAAGATGCCATCCCACTATTACAATTACTAACCCTATAAAAAAGGATAGAAGAAACAGGAGGATAGGGTCCATAATAACACCTTACTTTCCTTAAACTAACTCAACCTCTACCTTTGGATGTATATCTATAACGTACTGAGATATTATATTTTCTATCTCCTCCTTAATCTTTTCTGCATCTATGGGCTTAAATAACCTACCACGATAGAGTATAAGTTTGAAGAAAGGTGCAGGTTTTATTTTTACTTTACAGTTACAGTAGTATCCATCCCTGTAGTATACCTCCAAGTCCACCTTAAAATCCTCGATCTCTTTACAATTTTTTAAATAGGCCACTATTTTCTCCTCTAGATCCTTTCTAATACCCTCCAACTCTTCAGGAGATGGTTCAAAGACACTTTTTATAATCCTCTCTATAGATTCCTCATCTGGTAGTGAAATATTAAGTTTCTTTAAAAGCTCCTCTTTATCAATGATTGTATTATCTTCTATGACTTCCTCTTCACCTTCCTCCTCAGGGATTTCTACCCCTTCCTCCCTCTCCAGGGACTTAATATCTACTAAGGCCATCTCTGGATAGTACTCTAAAAGGATCTCCACCTTATCCCTGTTATATTCAAAGATATCTACCACTATATCTGGGGAGTTTAGAAGTTTCTTGATCATTTTACAGGCATCCTTACCAAAGAGAACTTTACCGTTACGCTCGTAGGCAGCTAGTATAGGGGTCTTATCCCTGTACACTATATACCCTTTTTTATACCCCTCCTCATCCTTTTTGAATATCTCCACCAGGGTATATCCCTCTAGATACTTCTTGTAATCCCTTCCCACATTCATCTTTAGAGGCTTACCTTCAGGTATGATTAAGGGAATATCGTAGTAGTTAAGGTGCTCTTCAGATTCTTCTATCTCTTTTTCAGGCCCCTCCTCACCTCTGTCAATAAATATCTCCCTGTATATCTCCATCATGGTGTTTAACTTCTCCAGGGTGTACTCGTATACCTCTATAAGGGGTCTATCTCTCTTCATCTTCTCTATGTACTCCTTAGCCCTCTCTCCAAAGGCCTCAATATCGTCGTAGTTGTAGTAGTAACCTATGGCTACTCCACCCTTCAGAAAGATATAACCTTCCTCAAAACTACCTCCTCTTTTTATGGAAAGCTTAACATATCCTGTGAAATTTTCTAACTCTTTTAAGATCTCGTCAACGTCTCCATCCTCAACAACTCTTATTAGATTTCCCTCTATAACCTGTACAGCCATAATAATCCCCTCAACAGTGAAAATTTTAAATCCTATTTAATTATAACCCTTATATATTATAATCTTATCTACAAAGGGAAAATGGTTGAATTATGGAGATAGGGGTGACGTTAATAGTCCATAACAAGATAGGTATACTTCACAGGATAACAGGTATTATCTCCAAGTTAGGGGGGAATATTATCTATACCCAGCAATTCATAAGGGAGGAGGGCACTGGACTGATCTATATGGAGATTGAGAACATAGAGGATGGTGACATCCTGCTAAATACCTTGAGGCGTGTAGAGGGAGTATTAGAGGTAGAGATCCACTCTACACTTAAGAAGATCTTTGGGAAGAGGATAATAATAATAGGAGGGGGTGCCCAGGTCTCCCAGGTTGCCCTGGGAGCTATAATAGAGGCAGATAGGCATAACATCCGAGGGGAGAGGATAAGTGTAGATACCATCCCCATAGTTGGGGAGGAGAATATAGCCAACGCTGTACTCTCCGTTGAAAAACTTCCTAGGGTGGGGCTGCTAGTCCTCGCCGGCTCCTTGATGGGTGGAAAGATAACCCAGGCCATTAGAAGACTTAAGGAGAGAACTGGTATCTACGTCATCTCCCTGAAGATGTTTGGCAGTGTTCCCAAGGTTGTGGACCTTGTAGTTACAGACCCTGTCCAGGCTGGAGTGATCGCCGTTATGACTGTGGCAGAGACTGCAAAATTTGATATAAACAAGGTTAGAGGAAAGGTTATATAATGAGGGTATACCTAGTAGGTGTAGGGCCAGGGAGTAGAGAGTACCTTACACTGAAGGCCATAGATACTGTAAGGGAGGCTGATGTTGTAGTTGGGAGTAGAAGAGCCCTAGAACTTTTCCAGGTTGAGGAGGATAGGAGATATGTTCTATCCAGGGATGTTGTAGGGGATTTAAGGAAGGTGATAGATCACTGTAAAAGAGAGGGGAAAAGTGTTGCAGTGCTCTCCACGGGAGATCCCTGCTTCAGCGGGTTGTTAAAGACCCTACTAAATTACAACATTTTAAAGGAGGAGGAGATAGAGGTTATACCAGGTATCTCCTCTATCCAGGTTGCGGCCTCTAGACTTAAAATATCCTGGGAGGACTATCACATAGTTACCCTACATGGAAGGGAGGAAAACAGGAGAATACTTTTAGATCTTGTTAAAAGTAATGAGAGGGTGATCTTCCTACCTGCCAACCTCAAAGAGGATGTGAAATATCTAATAGAAAATGGGGTGGAGGAGGACAGGGAGATTGTAATATGTGAAAATTTAACCTATCCCAACGAGAGGATAGTGAGGTGCAAGTTGAAGGATGTTCTAAATCTAGATTTCTCCTATCTAGTGGTATGTGTTATAAGGTAAAAAAGGTGAGGATAATGGATATACTTCAATTTCTACCAGATCTAGGTGTGGGATTCATAGGTGGATTTATCATAGGGTGGGGAGCAAAGATAGCCCTTAAGATAGTTGCCGCCCTATTAGCTCTCTATATATTGAGCCTCCTCTATCTTGCAAAACTAGGTGTGATTACTGTTAACAGAGATGCACTTCTAGGACTTCTAGGAGTTATGGAAAACTCCTTTGTATCCTTTGGGAGTCAGGTGGTAGGGCTGCTTCACTCCATCTCCCTAGGTACAGGGTTTGTTGCAGGTTTTATAATAGGATTTAAAAAGGGATAACACTTTACTTTTTAAATACACAGTATACAAGTAGTGGGAATACCAAGGTGGCATCTGCCCAGATCTCCACGTATTCCGCTCCCCTCTGAATCTTTCCCCAGGATATCCCCTCTTCCGGTGGAGCACCGCTAAGGGAACCGTCCCAGGGTACCCCAGTGGTTATGTATATGGCGTAGTCGGCACCTTCCCTGAAGAGGTTTGCATTTATTACACTATGCTTTGGTAGGGAGCCTCCCAGTACAATGCAACATGTCCTCTTGGAATACACAGCTATATTGTTTAACTCTACAATATCCTCAGCAATATCTATCTTTAAATTCGACTTCTTCTCCACCTTGTAAAAGTAGAGCATATCTCCAATGGAGCCGTCAGTTATTGCAGGGCAGAATAGAGGGATGTTGTTCTTATAGGCCCAGTAAAGTATGGACCGTTCCTTAACCTCTTTTTTAAATTTTTTATCTATTAACTCCCCCAGCCTGTAGCAGAACTCCCTTGTAGATATTATTCTTTTTTCCCGCTCCTCCAACTTCTCCAGGTATTCAAAGAACTCCCTCATATACCTCTCAAATTCAACGTACCTGTCATTGGGAACTAGAATATTACCTATTCTGTTTATACCCTTCTCCCTTAACTTGGCCCCATTGAGGTGCCAGTCCCCAATGAGGAAGGGTTTTATACACTTTATAAAATCCTCCTCGACACCCCCTGCAGTAGTTACCAGTACATCCACCTTCCTATGTTTTACCAGGTAGGCTATGATCTCCCTCAATCCCGAGGACACCATATTGGAGGTATAGGCCATAAATACTGTAACGTTGTTTCTATCCTCCTCCCTTATTCTCTCCACCTTTTTCCATATCTCGATAGCCTTCCCAAGATGTGTTCCCTGAAATCCTATCCTCTTGTAGTACTTTATGAGAATATCATATAGATCCATATCCTCCTCTAGCCAGGGACCTTCCACACTTAAACCTTCCATCTCTTCACTCTTTTTAAGTACAATCTCCCTAGCCCTCTTCTCCATTTTATCACAAAAAATAATTTTTTAGAGGGATTGATCTTTTTCCTCCTCTTCCTCCTCTTCTCCCATTATATGACTCTTGAACTCCTTTGCTATCTCTATGGCCCTTAAGGTAGCTAGATCCTTCTGTATATAGGCCTCCAGCAACTCTTCAATTAGGAAACTTAACTCCTTTCCAAAGTGGGATTTTTTCTTTACAATAGGTTCTCCTTTAATCCACTGCTCCTCCACCTCTTCATCGTAGGGAAGTATGGATATAACGTTGTCTATAACGTCTTCGTAGTCTACAATTTTTCTATCCTTGTTTATGATGGTACCTATTACCTGAATATTTAGGGCATCTAGTAACTCCAGGGTCTTCAAGGTTCCCCCTATACCAGGTATGCTGTCCTCCCCAACTACTATCATTTTACAGGAGAGTTCCTCGTTGGAGAAGAGTATATTCCCCTCGGTAATATTTGGAGGTAGGTCGAGAATAATTACGTCGTACTTCTCCTCCAGCTGGTTTAATAGATCCACAAGTTTTTCAACATCTAGATCTGTATCAAATGCCCCTGGGGTGGGATCGCTTACTATAACAGAGAGGTTCTCATACTCATGTATTATCTCTCCCACTGTATACTCCCCATTTAAATAGCCATTTATAGTCTCGGGAACAGATTCCATATTGAAAAATAGGGCACTGTTACCACCGTATATATCACAGTCTACAAAGACCGTCTTTACAACATCACTAATATAGTAGGCCATATTTGCTGCAATGGTGGTTTTTCCAGTACCCCCCTGAAGGTTGTAAAACCCTATCTTCATAGTCTCCCCTTTTTGATATTATTTGACAAAATATTTAAATATATTGGAATTGCTATTAATTAAATAATTAGTATTGGCCCTCTATTATAAATACTTAAAAGGTGGTCCTTTTATGGACCTAACAGTGATCCAGAAGGAGATACTTCAAGAGTTAATCAATATCTACGAGGAAAAAAATAGGCCTGTTAAGGGAACCGAGATAGCAAAGAGGCTGAATAGGAACCCTGGAACTATAAGAAATCAGATGCAGGCCTTAAAGGCTCTGAACCTGGTAGATGGGGTACCTGGACCTAGGGGGGGATACATCCCAACGAGTAATACCTACAGGGCTCTAGGTTTAACCTACAAGGATACAATCGAGGTACCTATATACAAGGGGGATAAAAAGGTTGAGGGTGTATGTGTTGAGAAGATAATCTTTGACACAGTAGCCCATGAGAAGGCCTGTTCCTCCATGATACAGATAAGGGGGGATACAAGACTGTTTAAAGAGGGAGATATTGTAAGGGTAGGTCCCACCTATCACAACAAGATTGTAGTGTTTGGGAAGGTTACAGGGAGAGACGATATAAACCATATACTTCTCCTAGATGTTATGGGGGTTGCAAGTGTTCCAAATATAAAAGTGGAGGCTGTGGCTATAAAAGATAAGCTTATATGGATAGAGCCTAGCACCAAGATTAAGGACACCGCCAAGATTCTCTATGAAAATAGGATAGGTGGGGTACCCGTTATCTCTGAGGGTAAGTTAGTTGGGGTATTTACCCATCACGATCTAGCCTATGCAATCTCCAAGGGTATGGAGAATGAACCTGTGGAGAAGGTTATGGCAAGGAATCCCATCACTATAACCCCAGATAAGAAGATATACGACGCCCTCATGCTCATGGAGGAGAAGGGTGTTGGTAGATTGATAGTTGTGGATAAAAATGGAAAGGTAGTGGGTATTATTACTAAGACCGATGTTTTAAAGCTTATTGGAGGTTGTATCATGCATAATATGAAGTTGGAGTTCTAGATCTTCTTTACTTTTTTATAACTTCATAACCGATATTTTTACTACTTTTATATGTTAGTAAAGCATACCATGGTGCCACTCCTTCTATAACAGCCACTACAGGAATCGCTAAAATATTAACAACTCTTAACCATTTAGAATCTTTTCCAAGGGGGTGTAAATTTAACTGGCATCCTTTCCAGTATGTATACACTAATGTACCTTTAAGAAATCCAAAGAGAACAGCAAGAAAAGGATGAGGTACTGGAGTGGGATACAACACATTAATATAGGCAACTGTTATGGAGGGCATGGTAGATAGCCAGGAAAGTATATGTAGTAAGAAGATTATTTTATATATAAGTCCAACATCTTTCCTAATAACTATGATATCCAATATGCCCCAAAACCATCTCCTTCTCTGTTTTATGTAATCTTTAACGCTGAATGGGCTTTGTTCATATAACTTTCCCTTTAACCATCCATAGGCTTTGTTAAAATATTTGTTTATAAGTATTCCAAATAGGGCATCCTCTGCTCTAATTTCTCCAAAGTCCCATCCTATTCTATCCTCAACATCAGCTCTATAGAGTAGATGGGAACCATGTACTCCTATTAACACCTTCCCATATTCTCCTTGAAACCTAAACCTAGATAAATCATCTCCCGCCCGTATACTATCTCCTAAGCTTGTTAGAATATTTTTACCCCAGAAGTTGGAATATACTATTATACCCTGACCAGCTAATTTACCTTTCTTACCCTCTTTTTCAATAAAATCTATTATTCCAAGTATGGTGTCTTCCCCAACTATACTTTCTTCATCCATAATATATATCCAGGTCTTCTCTAGATCATACTTCATTTTTCTTCTCAACTCGAGTGCATAATTTAGAGCCCTTGCCTTATATTTAGTGTTGTTAGGTGTTTCATAATCTCTAGGTACATATATAACTTTGACCTTCTTTTCTGCTTCCCCGTTAAGCTCCTTTAGGCTTTCAAAAAAATCTTTATCTACATCCTCCTCAGTTATAACCCATATTTCATAACTTTTTAAATATTTAGGTGCCCAGTACAGTATCGAACTAACAGATCTCTTAACAGCTTCTGTATTAAACCCCCTGGTAACTATTTGGAATATTACCTTGTAATCTTCCTTCTGTATACATCTCTTCAAGACAATACCTTTTTCTGGCCTATATATGGTAAGACCTAAACATGCTACTACAGCTACGGGGGAGTATAACAACCAGACATATTTAAGATTTATCAATATACCATCTAGAAAAGATCTGGGAGTAAATTGATATCCTCCCAAATGTAGAAATAAAATAGATACCCCAATACCGGCAACTACAAAGATTATATACTCCAACCTGGAGCAATTTAACTTGTTATGCCTTTTCAAAGTATAATTCTCCCAGAAGACCGTTGTGGTTATCCGCCACATACTTTTTCAAAGTATTTTTCTCCTCTTGTCTCTTTTAGGTAGGATATTTTAATCCTTAAATATGCTCTCAGCTATCAGGAGGGCACATAGGTCCCCACAGACACTACAGGCCTTCTCATTGGAAGAGGGTAACTCCTTCCTCATCCTCTTAGGTTTCTCCTTATCAAAGGCCAGTTGGAACTGCCTCTCCCATAGGTGACGCTTTCTGGCAAGGGCCATCTCCCTCTCCATCT
>DQVW01000030.1 GCA_015661555.1 Methanothermococcus okinawensis | reverse complement strand
CTATACTCCCTCTCACTATAACCTCTAGACCTTACAAAACCCTCCAATCTTATGGCAGGTTCTCCATCGTAGGTTTTCCTCTGACAGATGGAGAGCATGGCGGACAGGGCATCTAGCACCCTTCCACAGGATGTGGTCTCCTGAAGGTTTATCCCCCTATCCAACTGGAAGAGTATAAGTTCCAAGGTTCTATCGTCGAAGACGTTATAGCCCCTTATAAACTCCACTAACTCCTCCCTCTCCAACCTTTTGTAGAGTATAGCCATCAACATCCTGAGGGGGTACTCTGTACATAGATCTCCCCCAGGCATGAACTGTTCCTCAAGGTGCCCCATCCTCTCCATCCTCTTATCCCTATACCTCAGGATCTCACCACCCCATATCTTACCGTCTTCTCCATAGCCTAGACCGTCAATGGCAATGATTATTGAATCCTGGAATATGTCCTCATCTCCAAGGAGGGCGTAGGCGTGGGCCTTGTGATGTTGGATACTGTAGAGTTCTGCGTCAAACCTCTCTGCCAACTCCCTGGCCAGTCTAGTGGAGTTGTATCCTGGATGTAGATCACATACCACCCCCTGGATATCCCTGGTGTTGGTGATCTTTAGCAACCTCTCTATCCCCTCACTTAAATATTTGAATGTCTCATACTTAGAGGTGTTCCCAATATGTTGAGAGAGGTAGAATCTATTACCCTTTATTAAACATGCCGTTGAATTTATCTCAGGACCTACCGCAATAATATTCTCCCTGTTTTCCCTGATATCCCTGTGATTTACTACAACAACAGGCTCTGGAACATACCCCCTGGACCTTCTAAGGAACACCACCCTGTTGTTGACCCTCTTTACTACACTGTCATCACATCTGTTGACGATCTCCCTGTTGTGGATTAAAAAGTAATCTGCAATACCCCTTAACTTATGGAGTATCTCATCGTTCCCTATAGCCATGGGGTGCCCAGGGAGATTTCCAGAGGTCATAACATAGGCCGGTGCCTCTGAGCCCTCCAAGAGGAGATAGTGTAATCCGGAGTAAGGTAGCATAACCCCCACTGTATCCAGGTTGGAGATATGCTCCGAGAAATATCTGTTGTAGTCTCTACCCTTCTTCAACACTACTATAGGTCTCCTGGGAGACTTTAAAAGGGCCCACTCCTCCTCCCCCACCTCTGCAAAGAGTTCAAGGTTCTCCTCTTTAGACATAACTGCAAAGGGCTGAGTAGGTCTACCTAGACGCTCCCTAAGTTTTAGAACAACATGATCCATGTCACATCTACATGCAAGATGGGTACCTCCAATACCCTTCACAGCCAGAATAGAACCCTCATTTAGAAGTTTTACACCTTCAACTATGGCCCTGTCACCTTCACCTAACACCTCACCCTCACTATCCAAGAGGTACACCTGTGGACCACACCTTGGACAGCAGGTTGCCTGGGCGTGGAACCTCCTATCCCTGGGATCCCTATACTCCCTTAGACACTCCTCACATAGGGGGAAGTCAGCCATGGAGGTATTCTCCCTGTCGTAGGGTAGCCTTTTAACTATGGTAAATCTTGGACCGCAGTTTGTACATGCTATAAAGGGGTATCTGTACCTCCTGTTCTTTCTATCCCACATCTCCCTTAGACACTCCTCACATATGGACACATCTGGAGGCACTGTACCCCCACCTTTCTCTACCTTACCACCACTATTCTCTATAACGAAGGTCCTGTAGGGAAGTGGAAGGCTGTAATCCAGTACCTCGATCTTCTCTATCTGAGCCAGGGGTGGCTTCTTATCCCTTATATCCCTTAGAAAGTTTCTTATATCTTCCTCCTCCCCAGATACCACTATTTCAACGTAGTTCCCCATGTTTTTTACATAGCCCTTTAAGTTGTTCTCCCTGCCTAGCCTGTAGATAAAGGGTCTAAATCCAACCCCCTGAACCACTCCCTTTACAACTATCTTCTTTGTCTCCATATCTATCCCTTTAAGTAGGAAAGTATAAAAATAATAGTTACTAACCATTTAATTTAATCTATTTTTTTATCATTTACACCAGTGAGCTGAGGAAATTTATATGGGGGAACTTATAGTGATCATTCCAACCTACAACGAGGAGAAGAATATTTCAAAGGTTTTAGAGGATTTGAACAGCATCCCTGTAGATGTGCTCATTGTAGACGATGGAAGTACAGACAACACTAAAGAGGTTATTCAGGAATACCTAGCTAGAGGGGAACATAGAAACAGGATATACACCATATTCAAGGAGAGAAATGAGGGTAAATCAAAGGCCCTTCAAAGTGGAACAGAGTTGGCCTTGAAGTTGGGATATAAATACATTGTATTCATGGATGGAGACTACCAGCATAAGCCTAAGGACATCCCAAAGATGTTTAAAAAGTTAAGGGAGTGTAAGGGAGATGCAGTCTTCGGTATAAGGAGGTACTCCTCCATTCCCTTCCACAGACAGATATCCAACTTCCTAGCCAGTGTCTTCATGTCTCTCCTTATATCCCTATATGTAGGTAGGGTATACCTCTTCAGGGATATTCAATGTGGATTCAGGATCATCAGGGGCGATCTCCTGAGGGATATATACTTTGGTGAGGGGTACAGTGTGGAACATTTAATCGCTATACAGTTGGCTAAAAAGGGGGCCAAGATAGTGGAGGAGTATATAGATGTAGAGTACCATCCAGAGGCTCACTCCCACATAACCACTAGAAAGATAATTGACGTTATGATGGAAGTGGCGAGGTATATAGTGTCAGATATTAAGTCATCCCTTAGAGGAAGTAAAGGTCTTGTCAACCTCTATAGAAAGTGAGTGAAATGAGGTACAGGGCGCTAAATACAGGGGAGATAGAGAGTATAAAGAACATACTAAGTTACTACCTTAGCAAAGAGTCCATAGAAAATTTTAAATTTAAAAATCTTTACCTCCTATACCACAGGGATAGATACGACGTTATCTACGCCACTGAGGAGGTTCTAAAAAATCTCAGACTCTTTAAGGATATCTATGGAGCAGGATTGATATTTGGAAACTTTAAAAAGAAGGAGAATAAGATCAAATTTACACTGTCTCTAGAGGGGATGGATCTTATCTCCAGGGATATAGTCAAGAATTACGCCGTGGTAAATAGGAAGGGGGAGGTTCTCTTTTTATATGGGAGGGATATATTTCTCTCCTCTGTTTTGGAGTTAAAAGGTGGGGGAAGGTTGGCTATCTTCAACAGGGACAGGGAGTTTCTAGGTATCGGTAACTATGGAGGGGGGGATATCATAAAGAACGTTATAGATAAGGGATGGTATCTAAGGGAAGGGGGATAACTATGGAATCCAAAACTCTTATAAAACGTATACTGAAGGACATCTACAGAAATTTAGACGAATACTCCAAAGATCTTATAAGGGCCTGTAATTACAAGGTGAAGTTTCAAGGTCTATTTTTAGTGGAGAGAGATACTGGTAGGAGGAGAAGTATTAAGTCCCTGGAGGAGTGTGAATCTCTCCCATCCTTTAAGGTGGAGGATGGGGAGTACACCCTTAGGGGTGTCAATCTAGAGGATATCCACAGGGACACCTTGGAAATACTTCTATCTTCAAAGATCTCTAAGGGCTATGCCTTCAGGGTGGATAAGGACTACAGGGTTGTTGGACCTAAAAGGGATATCACCTATGAGCATAGGGAGAGGATACTGAGATGGAATGAACTCTCCGAGGAGGAGTTAGATAAAAAACTTGACAGGTTCTACGATATTGTAGAGAGGGTAAGTGAGGACCTAAGGAAGGTAGAGGGTATGGAGAAGTACAACTTCATGGTATACACAGACATATTCATGGATCTGGAGGTTGTAGAGAATATCGTTGAGAGAGATGGAGATATAACCATCATCTGGATACATCCCCTCTATCTCTTCTCCAGTGAGAGTGTTTTAAAGGGTGTTATAGCCTATGAGCTATCCACCTACAACAGAAAGATCCTGGAGGAGTTCTACCGGGACATCTTAGAGTACTGTAGGGAATATAAGAAACTCTTTGGTAGGAACTTGAAGGTACTCAAGGAGATAAAGGACATAGCAATAAAGAGAAAGGATAAAGAGGTTATGGAGATTATTAGAGAGATGGAGGAGATCTAAATTAATATTTAGAGGGTAGAGAGGGTGACTTCATGTTCCAGATAAAGGCGAGAGATGGAATGGGTAGAATGGGAAAGTTGGAGATAAAGGGCAAGGTAATTGAAACACCAACGATAATGCCTGTTATACATCCTAACCCTGAGAAGCAACTTGTCCCCATGGAGAAGGTTAAGAAACTTGCAGATGTGGTAATTACAAACTCTTATATTATATACTCCAATCCAGAGCTTAGAAAAATTGCAGAGGAGGAGGGTGTCCACAAACTTATAGGGTTTGACAAGGTGGTAGTTACAGACAGTGGCTCCTTCCAACTAAGTGTATATGGAGACATAGATGTAGAGCCCCTGGAGATAGTGGAGTTCCAGGAGAGGATAGGGGTAGATGTAGGTACTATACTTGACATCCCTACACCACCCTATGCAGAGAGGGAGGTTGCGGAGAGGGATATGGAGGAGACTATAAGGAGAGGCAGGGAGGCCCTAGAATTGAAGAGGAGTAAGAACTTCAGTATGCTCCTCAATGGAACTATACAGGGGTCAACTTACATGGATCTCAGGAGAAGGTGTGCAGAGATTATGGGCAGTATGGATTTCGACATATACCCCATAGGTGCAGTGGTACCTCTCCTGGAGAAGTACCACTATAAAACCCTTGTAGATGTTATCATCAACTCAAAGATGGGCCTACCTACCAACAAACCTGTCCATCTCTTTGGATGTGGACATCCCACCCTCTTTGCCCTTGCAGTTCTCCTTGGATGTGATCTATTTGACAGTGCCGCCTACGCCCTCTACGCCAAGGATGACAGGTATCTAACAGAGTATGGAACCTACTATCTCGAGGATTTAAAGGATCTTAAACAGTTTCCATGCTCCTGCCCTGTATGTAGTGAGTACTCTCCAAAAGAGGTATACAACATGGAGAAGAGGGAGAGGGAGAGGTTACTGGCGGAGCATAACCTCTATGTTACCTTCGAGGAGATAAGTAGGGTGAAGGAGGCGATTAGGGAAGGTGCCCTCTGGGAGTTGGTGGAGCTAAGGTGTAGATGTCATCCAAGGTTGTTAGAGGCCTACAGACAGGCTTTGAAGTACGTGGAGTTTATAGAGAAGTTTGACCCAGTTACTAAGAAGTCAGGCTTCTTCTACGGAGGATACGAGAGCCTCTTTAGACCTGAGGTGATAAGGCATAAGGAGAGATTACACAGGATAAGGTATGAGAAGATATTTATTACCACTGTATCCAAGGACGTGGAGAAACCCTACAGTGAGAACCTTAATATCCCCCCAACTGATGTGGATATCCTTGTAAAAGATGATGTATTTGGATTGATACCCCTAAATATAGATCTTATCTATCCACTGCTCCAAAGTGAGATACCTGAACTCTACGACGTTGAGAAGGAGCACAACAAACAGTTTGTAAAGGAGTTTATGGAGAGATACAGGGACAAGATAATGGATATTGTTACCTACAACTACTATCTCAGCTATTACAGCTCCAAGAAAAAGAAGATCAACAGGGACGTTATAAGGATAGACAGGATGCTCCAGTACCAGTATGGATTCAAGATACTAGATGAGGAGATCATGGAGAGAATAATAGTAAGGAGGAGTAAGAGGACAGGTTGGATAAGGAATGTATTTTTAGTTGAGGGGGATGAGAAGAAACTCCTATTTACCCTGAGATCCTACGACAACTTCCTTATCCCTACAGAGGAGGGGGCGAAGTTACTACATAGGAAGATACCCTATCCAAAGTACAGGGTTGTTGTAGATAGGTCTGTTGAGAGGTTTGCAAGGGAGGGGAGATCTGTATACGCCAAGTTCGTTGTAGACTGTGACAGGGATCTAAGACCCTACGAGGAGGTACTTGTTGTAAACGAGGATGATGAACTCCTAGGGTATGGAACCACCATACTTAACGGTAGGGAGTTGATGGAGTTTAACTACGGTGTTGCCGTGGATATGAGAAAGGGTATTAGGGGTTAGTCTTTAACCTAGACTTGATAGGTGGGGTGTAGATAGGTTCCTCCTTAAGTATACCCTCTGGTTTGTAGCAGAGTATGAGAAGTGCCAAGATCCCAAAGACTATGTACTGTAGCCAGACTGCCTCAAAGGGTAGGTGAAGTAGATACTTGATATCGAACTTGTAGAAGTCTATCAGCATCTTAAGTAGTACAAATATAAAGGCGCCTAGAACTACCCCCTTGTTGTTCCCCTTACCTCCTAGAAGTACTATAAGGAAGGGGTAGAATGTCCATTCAACCCTGTTAAATGCATTTACCACAACACTTGAGGAGTAGAATACAAAGACCACCCCTGCAATGGCGGCGATTGCAGAACCTAGGGCCATGGTCTTAATCCTTAACTTCATCACATCTCTACCAAAGGCCTTTATTAGGTCCTCGTTCTCCCTGTGTCCCCTAAGTATCCTACCGTAGGGACTGTTTAACAATTTCTCTAGGAAGAGATAAACCAGTAGTGCACATATTAAAGCCAGTACTGTATAGGCGTAAACCCTGTACTCTCCAGGTACAAAGGCCAGTATATCAGGTACTGATACCCCGTAGTATCCCCCTACTATCTCTGTGTTGTAAAAGAGGATGAGATATACCACCTCACTTATAGCCAAGAGGGTAACACCTAGGTAGTCCCCTTTAAGTTTTGCACTTGGGAGTATAGAGAGTGCCCCCGCTATAGCCCCTGCAACTACAGCCATTGTTACACAGAATAGAAAGATACCCAATCCTATCAGTGGGTTTTGACTTACTATCTCTGTCATCCTATAGGCTGCAAGGCTACTTGCAGAGATAAAATCCCCCTCAATTCCAAAGTACCAGATTAAGAGTCTGTTTAAAATCCCTCCAACTACAAGGGCACCTGTCAATACAGAGAGGGCCTTACCGAAGTTAGGTATCCCTCCATATCCAAACTCCAGGTTTAAACTTAGAGATACTATAACGTAGAGGGCGAAAAAGAAGAGTATTAAGGTTATAAGTTCAACCATCTTTCCACCCTCCTCCACATCTCAGTACCAGTTATACCCCTTGGATGTAGGAGTACAGTAGCTATCATCATAAGTAGGGAGATCACCTTGCTGTACACCAGGACACCAGGTCCTAGAAGTATGGAGAGGATATATGTAAACAGGGACTCGGAGATACCTATGATGTAACCACCTACTAGGGCTCCTACTATGTGGTAGAGTCCTCCCACTATACTAGCTGCAAATATGGAGACTACAATGAAGTATCCAGTTTGAGGGACTATCTCCTGAAGATAGGGGAGTACAGAACCAGCCATGCATGCAAGAGCCCCTGAAAGGAACCAGGAGAAGAGTCTCGTATTCTCCACATTTATACCCATAGCCTCTGCCAGGGAGGGATTCTCCATAGAGGCCCTAAGTGCAATACCAAATTTAGTCTTATAGAGTAACAGGTAAAGACCTAGGATAGTTAGTAGTACTAGAAGGGAGGATACTATAAGTCTCCCAGGTATACCGTAGATATTGAAGTCCAGTGAGGTGAATACAAAGAGTGTCTCGGTCTTCTTTGTTATGGCACTTAGCACCTCAGAGTAGGCCCCTATTATACCGAAGAGAATAAGATCCCAGGCCAGGGTGGCTATCATCAACATCTCTATAGAGGCCTTCCTCTTAATAAGTGGTTTCAAGGCTATATAGTAGGTGGAGAGTCCCAGGATACCTCCTAGGATAAAGGTAACAGGTATGGAGAGATAGGGGTTCAACCCTATCAATCTCAACAGTGTTAACGCTATATAGGATCCCACTATGGCGAAGGAGGCCTGGGCAAAGTTTGGCACCCCAGTGGTAATATAGGTCATGGTAAGTCCAAGGGCTAAAAGTACCAGAAGATTTGACCACACCATGGCACCTATAAGTACATCTATCATCCCTATCACCATTAAAAAAATAAAAAAATCTTTAACACTCCTCGATACCTACTACACCTAGGAAGTAACTTTGGAACTTCTCATGGTTTAGAAGAGATTCAGCTGAACCTCCATAGGCCACCCTACCACTGACAAACATATAACCTACATCACTTATCTCCAGTGCCCTCTTTGCATTCTGTTCCACCAGTAGAGGGGTAATATCGTAGTTATCCCTTAACTCCACTATCTTGTCAAATATGACCTGGGCAAGTTTTGGAGACAGTTGTGCAGTAGGTTCATCTAACATCAGTATCTTGGTCTTCCTTACAAGGGCTGTTGCCATTGCAAGCATCTGTCTCTGTCCCCCACTGAGGGATCCAGCCTTCCTATCCAGTATGCCCCTAAGTTCTGGGAATACCTCTAAGGCGAAGTTTATCCTCTCCTCCAACTCCTCCCCGTTAAGTATATAGCCCGCTATCCTCAGGTTCTCCCTTACAGTGAGGTTTGTAAATACGTTGTTTGTCTGAGGTAGATAGGAGATACCCATCTTGGTCTTCTCATGAGGTGGTATATAGGTAATATCCTTTCCCTGGTAGGTTATCCTACCTGAGAAGATATCTGTAAGACCGAAGAGGGATTTAAGGAAGGTGGATTTACCACTGCCATTTGGGCCTACTATGGTGGTTATCTCTCCCCTAGGTACCTCTAGATCTATATCAAAGAGGATCTGTAACTTTCCATATCCTGAGTTAAGTTTTTCGACCTTAATCACCTATATACACCTCTATAACTTTTGGATCATTTAGTACCTTTTCAATTTCATCTCTACCTTTTCCATGGGCTATGACAGAACCGTTGAACATAACGTAGAGGTTGTCCACGTACTTTAATACAATATCTAAACGGTGCTCTACTATTAAAAAGGATATACCCTTATTCTTCAGCTCAACAACATGGGAGAAGATGTCATGGGCGAGGCCGGGAGCTACCCCGGCGATAGGTTCATCCATTATGATAAGTTTTGGATCTGTTATAAGCGCCCTCCCTATCTCCAACAACTTCATCTGGCCACCACTTAGAGCCCTGGAGGGGTGGTCCCATCTGTGATCCAACTTTAAAAACTCCAGTATCTTAAAGGCCCTCTCCACTAACTCCTCCTCTTCCTTCATCCACCTACTGGTAAAGAGGGCATTTGTAATCTCCTCACCACTGTGCTTTCTACCTATGAGAACGTTCTCAAGAACTGTCATGGACTTTAAAGGTTCAGGGTTCTGAAAGGTTCTCACTATACCGTAGTTGTAAATCTCGTGAGGTTCCCTGTTTGTTATATCCCTGTCTTCAAATATCACCTTACCAGAGTCTACCTTTATAAAGCCAGATATGGCGTTGATTAGTGTGGACTTACCACTTCCATTGGGCCCCATAACAAGTGTCAGTTTATTTCTCTCCACCTCTATACTTACGTTGTCAAGGGCCTTTACCCCATCGAAGGATTTACATAGGTTCTTAGTCTCCAAAAGAATCATGACATCCACCTGAGAAATAAGATAGTAAAAAAATAGAATTGTCATAATTTTTTATGATAATTGTTGTATAAATAATTAATTAAAAAAGAGAGGGGATTACTTCAGCCACTCCACCTTCTTAGTCTCATACCTCCAGATACCTGCCTTTACCCATCCATCCTCTGTAACCATGTATATGGCGTAATCCCCACTGGCCCTGTCGTTGTATTCGTTAAGTACTATCTTTCCAGAGAGTGGCTTTACACCGTACTCTCCATTGTTGTATTTCTGGATTACCTCCTTTATCTTCTCTGTCATAACATCTGCGTCGTACTTACCCTCTGACTCCAGGGTCTCTACGTAGGCCATGGTTAATACCCAGAGGGCGTCGTAGGATATAATACCGTAGGACGTTGGTGTACCTCCAAACCTCTCCCTGTATCTGTTGATGTACTCCTGGGGACCCTCTGATTCAAAGATGGTACTGTACATTCCAACCTTTGAGGTCTTCTCCTTCAACTCCAGGAGTTTATCACTTTTTACTATACCGTCAGATCCTATCCATTTAACATTTAGTAGTATGGAGTCCTCTGGAATCTGGGAGAAGAGGGTTGCCCCCTCTTCAAATCCTATGTATATAACCCCTACCTTATCCTTACCCTTGGAGTTAATAGCCTCCTTCACATCCTCCTCCAACTTGGTTATGTAGGGTGACCAATCTGCAGGTGAGGGGTTACTTGGGTAGGCTATGTAATCCCTAACATTTACTCCGTAATTTGGAAGGTTCTTCTTGGTCTCCTGTGAAAGCCCCTTACCCCAGGCATCATCCCTGTAGAGTATTACCACGTCCTCAATACCTAGATCTGCCACTAAACTTGCTATGGCCTCACCCTGGAGGTCGTCACTGGCAACGAACCTGTAGAGATACTTCTTCTGCTCAGGGCTTGTTGCACCTATCAGTGCAGGTAGCGCCGTAGAGGAGGGGGAGATGACAATTATCTTGTTGGAGAGTGTGTAGGGCAGTACGGTTTTGACCTCACTACTTGATAGTGGACCGATGAAGAGGTTTACACCTCTTCCCCTTAAAAGTTGAACCTTCTGAAGTGCCAAGTTAGGGTCTAATCTCGTATCCTCTGGCAGGATCTCCACCCTATAGGGCATGTTGTGCTCTTTAAAGTACCTCTCTATGTCCTCCTTGGCCAACTCCAGGTTATTTTTAGTATCTATACCATGGGTGGACAGGGGGCCTGAGAAGTCTAAGAGGGCCCCTACCTTTATCACCTTCTCAGATGTGGTACCTCCCTGCCCTGTACCGGTGTTAATACACCCTGCCATTAAAAGAGCTAGTATTAACACCCCTACTCCAAGTACCTTCTTCCACATTTAAACCACCCCGGAAAATATTTTCCTACCAAAATATATTATGAGGTATACTGCATATATAAAAATATTACTCGTACAACTCACACTTGAGGGAGTAAACGATGGTATCCTCTGGAAACAGGTTTCTTATTTTCTCCCTTATCTCCCTAAGTTCCTCCTCTTTAGGCCTGTATTTTACCTCCTTGTCTAGGGTAAATCCACATCTGTAGTAGTAGGTATCTCCAACAACCATTCCAATCTCTGGGAACTCCAGAGATCTTACCACAACATCATCTCCAAGGATCTCCAGTATTCCCTCAAGTACCCTTTTAAAGTCTATTTTCTCCCTGGTGTAGAACACCCCATCTATCATTATCTTCATATCTACCACCTTCTAAATACTAATAAAAAGAATGGATCATAGGAAGATATTAAAAGCATTTTAAGGGGACCCCTATGTTGAAGTTTGGTGAGGCAGTACTTGGAAGGGATATTGTTGCCATTGTTAACCTGGTGATAGGTAGGGGAGAGAAGATTGACACTGTATTTAGTAATGCGTTAACAAGGGTACCTACCCCTATCCTGGCAAATCTAAGGGACAACCTTATAGTGAAACCCTTAACCTTGGTAGTACCCAGGAACACCTTAACAAGTGATATCCAGTGTAACCTTCTCCATGGTCCCATACAATATGGAGTGGCAAAGGCTGTTGCAGACTTAGAACTGGAGGAGGATCTGAAGTTGATAGTAACAGTCTCTGTACCAGATGTTCCCTATACCCTCCTAAACAGGAGGAAGCTCTTCCATTACTACTACGGTGCTACAAGGTTGGCTATAAAGAGGGCCCTAGACGACTACCCCTCAAGGGAGAAGATCAGGAAGGAGAAGTACAGGGCTATTCACCCCCTCGTTGGCTTTAGAGATATCAGGTTGGAGAGGCCACCATATCTTCAGGTTGCACTGGACATACCCTCTATGGAAAATGTGGAGTACGTGCTAGAGTCCCTTCCACCAAGTGACAGGATAATAGTTGAGGCAGGTACCCCCCTTATTAAGAAGTACGGTATCGATGTTGTGGAGCGTATAAGGGAGATATACGACGGTTTCATAGTTGCAGATCTGAAGACCTTGGATACAGGGAGGGTAGAGGTGAGGATGGCCTTTGAATCCACGGCAAATGCAGTGATTTTAAGTGGTACAGCACCTAGGGAAACTATACTCAAAGGTATCCACGAGTGTGAGAGATGCGGTATAATAAGTTACCTGGATACCATAAATGTAAGTGACCCCTTTGGTCTATACCACTCCCTGAAGTTAAAACCTGACGTTCTACTTCTACACAGGGCCATAGATGAGGAGGGTAAGGTACCGATGAGGGAGTACAGTGGGGTTAAGGGAGAGAGGGGACCCCTCCTAGGTATAGCAGGAGGGGTTACCCTGGATAGAATAGAGGAGTTAAAGGAGAAGTATGACATAATCGTTGTAGGTAGGGGGATTACAAGATCCAGGGATCCTGGTAGGGTTGCAAGGGCTATCATAAATAAGTTGGGAGAGGATATAGATCAGTACAGATTAGAGGAGGATGAGGATGTCCCCCTCAGATGATATCATCTCCCTAGGAGATAGCAACTTCTTAGAATGTATCAGAGGTAAAAAACCCCTATTTATCTCAGTTATCTCCAGTATAGAGACTACCAGGTATCTCCCTATCTCCGGGGTTAACAGGGAGGTGATAGAGTATACCCCTGCTGCAGATATGGAGTTGGTGATAAGGGGAAGAAGTCTATCCCTCCCCTCTCCCCCAGTAGATGCCACCATGTCTCCAAGTCCTGCCACTATCACCAGGGCAAATGTTCATCTCAGGGATATCCCCGTTTTAACTGTAGATGCTGGGGCCCTGGTAAGACCTAAGATACCTCCCTCTACCTACATCCCTGTAGATAGAAGACCTACTGGGGACATCTCTAAGGGTCTTGCAATGGAGAACTCTAGAAGGCTCTTTGAAGTTGGTAGGGAGATTGGAAGAAGGTTGGGAGCTAAGGGGGATTTTCAGGTTGCAGTTATTGGGGAGTGTGTACCTGGAGGTACAACCTCTGCCCTAGGGGTGCTCCTGGGATTGGGGTATGATGCAGAGGATAAGGTAAGCTCCGGCTCCCTTAAGAACCCCAGGGAGTTGAAGTTAAGAGTTGTTAGAGAGGGTTTAAAGAGGGCAAAATCTAGGGATGTATTTGATATACTCAACGCCGTTGGAGACAAGATGATGCCTGTAGTTGCGGGAATGGTATTTTCACTGGTAAGATGTAAAAAGTATATCATCCTAGGTGGAGGTACCCAGATGGCCTCAGTACTTGCAGTTATAAAGGAGATAGAGGGGAAGTTAAAGGAGAGTATTTTAGATTCAGGATACATCTCCCTAGGTACTACAGAGTTCCTCCTTAGGGATAGGCACTCAGATATAAAGGGGTTAGTGGAAGAGATAGGAGAGGATATACCAGTGTACGCCGCAAGGTTTCACTACGAGAGATCTAAGATAGAGGGGTTGAGGGCCTACTGCAGGGGTGCTGTAAAGGAAGGAGTAGGTGCCGGAGGAATCTCCATATACTCCTATCTCAATGGGCTCTCCCCTGAAGATATAAGGGATTATGTAGAGAGTCACTACTACAAATGGTTCGGAAATAGAAAACTATAAAAATTATTAACTTTTATCCTTAATTAAAAAAATACTGGAGGAAAAGTGATGAATATAAGAGATCTAATCCTAGATCCAGATAAATTTTTTAGAGAGCTCTCCAATAGAGAACCTTCCCTTTTAACACCCTTTCTCATTGTTCTCACCCTCTCGGTGCTCAACACCATCTATGCATACTACAAATTCTCTGTAATGGCCAGTTTCTTTCCCCCAGATATGCAAGAACTTCTATCCATGTTTCTAGTATTTGCCCTGTTGACATCCTTCTTAGGTGGATTTATAGGATGGGTGCTGGTAGCCGGGATAATGCACCTGGTTTCTATACTGTTTAAGGGGAAGGGTCCTTTTAAGAGGACCTTGGAGTTTATTGGTTACGGCTTCTTTCCCAATATTGTGGGGGTATTACTCACCATGTTGATAAGTTACTACTTCCTCTCAGGTTTAGAGTTACCTACCCTAGCCACGGAGCAGTTGAAGAACCCTGAAGTTGCAAGGAGGATCATCACCTCTCTAATCCCAATGACTATGAAATATACTCTGGCCTTAATTGAAATTGGAGTCCTCCTCTGGAACTTAGTTCTATGGACCTATGGAATAAAGTATGCCAGAAATTTAGATTTAAAGAGGGCATTTATCGTTGCACTAGTACCCATAGTATTACATCTTATTCACAGATTGTTATAGGGGTATGACTCTACCGTTCTGGTTATCCGCTAAGATTTT
>DQVW01000088.1 GCA_015661555.1 Methanothermococcus okinawensis | reverse complement strand
GATGTGAAGGGTGGAGATATGCCCATGCCTGATGTTCTTCTCCCTGGCGGAGATCTCCCCTACCTCCCTGATAGGGAATGTCTTCTCGATGAATCTTTTATCACCCATGGTATCACAGAAGCCCTTTAGTTATAACCTCCACACCATTTTCTGTCAATAACACAGTATGTTCAGCCTGAGTAACTATCCCCCTCTCTTTCTCAATAAGTACTGGATAGGCGTATATACATCCTGAAATTACTAAGTTCCTAAGGGCAGACCTGTACTTCACATCCTCCTTCAATATCCACCTCTCGGAAAAGGGTAGATGGGGATATCTACTCTCTATAAATCTTAACAACTTCCTGGCAAGGGGTAGTCTAAGAGGTCTTACCCTAAGGAATTTAAATATATACCTCTCACTGCCGTCTACAACCTGTCCAGCACCCTCTGTAGCGAAGGGCTCTATTGCCACAATATCTCCAACATCGATGTACTCTTTGGAACTTTCCCTTACATTGGGAATACTTATCCCAGAGTGCAGTAGATACCTCTCCATCACATGACCAGAGAGGTTGGATATAGGTTTATACCCATAGCTCTCAATAACCTCCTGGATAATAGCCCCAATCTCCCCTACCTCCATGGGAGGCACTATCTCCTTAATGGCAGATTTAAGGGCATCCTCAGCTGCCCTCTTTAGATCCCCGTAGGATCCTGAGAGATCTACAGTCACTGCACCATCTGCAATGTAACCATCTACATGGACCCCAATATCCAACTTTACAACATCCCCCTCTGAAAACACCTTCTCATCCTTATAACAGGGCGAGTAGTGGGCTGCAGCCTCATTTATAGAGATGTTACATGGAAAGGCGATACCTCCCCCAAGTTCCACTATTCTACTCTCAACGTACTCTGCAACCTCCAGGAGTTTCACACCTGGTTTTACAAGTTTTACAGCCTCCCTCATCACCTTGACATGGATATCTCCAGCCTTCTTTAACTTCTCCATCTTCTCCTCTAAGTTATCCATGATATCCCAACTTCTACTTCCTCTTTACCACTATGGTCAGTATATCCCCATCCTCCAGGACGTGGTTGAGACCTACCCTCTGACCAGGATGTTTGGCAGACCTCCCCCAGACCTGGGCGTATCTAAAGTTCTTGACAAAGTCCCTGTGAAGCCTGTTACATACGTCCTCAACTGTAGAGTTCTTCAGAAGTACTAGAGGCTCATCGAGATCAGGCTTCTTACCCTGAGGTTTTAGATAAACCTTGATAAACCCCAAGGTGTTGTAGATCATCTCCTTTAACTCCTCCAGGTTTATACCCTTGTAACCAGATACCAGGACGTGGCGCCTGCCCTTTAACTTCTCCTTAATCCTCCTAATAAGTTCCTCATCTGCCAGGTCTATCTTGTTAACCACTACTATGGAGGGGACATATACCCTGTTCCCACTGATAACATCTATAAGTTGATCCACTGTAATGTCCTCCCTTATTACCACATCTGCATTGTGGATCTTGTGCTCCTGGAGTACAGCCCTTATGGTCTCCTCGTCTATCTTTGTCAGAGGTACAGTGGCGTTTATAGTGATCCCTCCCCTATCCTTCTTCACTATCTTTACATCTGGAGGTTTCTCATCTAACCTTATACCTACGTTGTAAAGCTCCCTCTCCAGTACAGGTAGGTGGTCAAGGGTAAAGACATCCACAACCAGGAGTATAAGATCTGCACTTCTAACGGCAGAGAGTACCTCACTACCCCTACCCTTTCCCATGGAGGCACCTGCTATAATACCAGGGGCATCTAACACCTGTATCCTTGCACCCTTGTACTCCAGGATACCTGGTACTATGGTTAAGGTAGTAAAGGCGTAGGCCCCTACCTCTGACTTTGCATTGGTAAGTTTATTTAAGAGGGTGGATTTACCAACTGAGGGAAACCCCACAAAGGCCACTGTAGCATCACCAGTTTTCTTAACTGCATAGGAGTATCCAGAACTTCCACCCCTTGGCTTCTGCTGCAACTCCCTCAACCTGGCAAGTCTCGCCTTGAGTATACCTATGTGCTTCTGGGTAGCCTTGTTATACTTAGTCCTCCTTAATTCCTCCTCTATCTTCCTTATCTCCTCCTCAATCCCCATAGGGATCACCCTCTCCTCTTGTAAATTCTTCCCACCTTTACAATTATGAAAATCATTATTAAAAAGTTAAAAACCCCTATCAAAAGTTATATATATTGCCTTTCCTATAGGATAACATTATTCCTGTGGGATATCCAGGGGAGAAGGATGTATAAAAAACTAGATGTGATTGAACGTGCCATCCTTCTAAACCCTAAATACATAAAGATATTCCGTAACAAGTTGAAGATAACCCAGTCTAAACTTGCAGAGGAGAGTGGAGTTAGTCAGTCCCACCTAAGTATGCTGGAAAAGGGGAAGAGGAAGGCAACTAAATCCCACGCTGCAGCAATAACCCTGGGACTTCTAAAGTGTAGTGATATCTGGGATAAGGAGGACCCCATAGACTACCTCCTAGATGTCCTCTCCCTGACAAAGTTGGAATCCACCATTGTGAAATTTGTGAAGGAGATCAACGAGGGTGACAACACCTATAAGAGGTATATCCAGGGTTACCCTGTTTTCGTGGTAGACAGGAGCTCCTTCCAGGACTACCTGAAGAGGAACCTCAAGGTAATAGCTATAAGGGATGTGAAGTTTTTAAGGGGTAGGATGGTGGTGGAGGGGGTATACTCTGACAACCGAGAGGTGACTATCTCCCTGGACTACAGGGATATAGAGAGGGTGGAGGGTAAGATATCTGAGACTATTGGGAAGAAGGTGGTGATTCAGATATTCCCAAGGGAGAAGATGCCCCCCATCTATGCCCTTGACGATGACGGGATGGTGATAAATTGTTGGTAGGTGGTAAGTTGGAGTACCTCTACTACATCCTCTCAGTGGTGACCTCCCTAGTTGTTGGACTTGTTATAGGCCTACCTCCAAAGGTAGATATTAACTCCTTCAAGGGCAATCTATTTTTTCCCACTGTATTTATAGCCCTGGGGCTGGCAGCTGTAACGGATTTTTTATTTACCTTAAACCTAGTTTTTTCTATCTTGGTAGGTGTAGTCTCATCCCTATTTTCCAAGTACGTGGATGTTATATTCCCAGGTGTAAGTTATGGAGGTTAATTGGATGGATTTTATAAAACTGCTGATAAGTACTGGAGTATGTTGGACAAACTTTGTACTGGTGGATACCTACTTTGGACTACCTAGGAAACCTGGGGTCTCTGGGGCTGAGGTAATTGGAAAGACCTTAGAGAGGATGGGGGGCGATATTAACGGGGGATACTTTATGGGTAATATTGTATGCTCTCCAGATGCCTCTGCAGGCACCTTGATGGCCAGTATATTTTACTACCTTCTGGGGTTTAAGGGAGGTCTTATTGCGGCACTTCTCATATTTATAGGTAACAGGTTGTGTAACGATCCTGGCTATGCAGGCACCCTTGGAACCTTCAGTGCAACAGTACT
This sequence comes from Methanothermococcus okinawensis, assembly GCA_015661555.1. Lineage (GTDB taxonomy): Archaea > AGJL01 > Methanococci > Methanococcales > Methanococcaceae > Methanofervidicoccus > Methanofervidicoccus okinawensis_B. The sequence goes on along the minus strand of DQVW01000088.1, from coordinate 535 downwards.
TATACATCTACTTAGCGGTTTTATCGAGCCTAAATACTTCATTGGGGGCATGGTAGTGGCCATCTTCACAATCCAGGGTCTCTACCATGTGGGGGCCTCCAAGGTTTTAGGCTACATAGGAAGGAAGTTAGGGATGATATAGATGGATATCCTGGTACTGTTAATAGGTGTTATATCCTTTATTGTTGGGTTGAGGGTGTTCCTGACCAGGAACAGGGTGCAGAGATTACTCTACCTCTGCTGCCTAAATTTTGCCATAGCTGCACTTATTGCCCTTTACATTAAAAGTCCCATGGGTGGGGTTGCGGCGGCAGTTTACTTCATAGGATCTACCCTCTCCAGTAACGCCATCGCCCATACCATTGGGAAGGTCCAGAGACTTGAAGGTAGAGGTTGACGGTGGTACTGTGGAAATACTTCCCCTAGTCTCCATCTTCTGTATAGTTATGGGGTGTATCGGTGTTATCCTGAATACAGACTACCTGGATAAGATAATTATGCTGGAGTTTTTGACAGGGGGTTTAATTGGCCTTAT
>DQVW01000012.1 GCA_015661555.1 Methanothermococcus okinawensis | reverse complement strand
TCGGGGACTCCAAGTGCCTATATGGGCTTGGACCAACCCCGTGCAGGAGAAATCCCCGGACCTGGGTTCAAATCCCAGTATCCCCACCATTTTTTTATATGAGGCTATATCCATTAATTTAGATACATGGAATGAAACATTCACGATCTAACTGGTTGGGATCTATCTCCACAACCATCTCTCCATCCTTAAATATCCTCACCACACCACTCTCAGAGACTGTAATAGCCACGGCACCTGTATGCTTTGAAATAGCTGCGGCAGCGTAGTGCCTAGCCCCTAGACCTAGGGGTAGATTTAGGGTACAATGCAGAGGTTCCAGATACCTACCTGCAGATATAACCTCTCCTCTGTCGCCAATAATAAAGGCGCCGTCTATACCTGCAAGTTCCTTTATAGTACCCCTCACCTTTTTATCGAATATTACAGCTCGATGTCCCTCGAAGGGATTGAGTATAAGTTGACTGGACATTTTAAGAACCTTTTCACTGTTGCCTACTACAAATATAGCCCCCACAGGTTTTCCCTCCTTCCCCTCCAGGGATAACTCCATAGCAATATCTAATACCTCGTTAACTACCAGTCTCTTAACATCCTCCAGGGAGTTAATAAATCTATAGAACCTCATTAAGAAGTCACTGGAGGCTACGTCTATCAGGGATATGGTGTCTATACTGCCAGGTACCCTGGGGGTTCCCAGTATAGCTACTACAGTATCTCCCTCTTTAACAAGATCCTTCTGAATAAGTTTTATCATGGCCTGTTTTACCATGGCAGATTTATACCTGTTTCTGTACTTGAGAAGTAAAGGTATAATCCCCTCTTCATTTTTTAACTGGGAGTAGGTGCTCTCATTTGGTGTAGCTACAACTATCTTCAGGTCTCCCTTATTTTTCAGGTACTTTTTAAGTATCCTGTAGGTTCTACCAGTCTCTGTAAATATCAGAAGGACGTCCCCCACCTCCTGGGCTAGGGAGTAACCATGTTTTACAATAGACTCTGTTTTATCCATGGGATCACCAACCTTTATAGAAGGGAAAAAAGGGAGAGAGTGTATAATTATCTTACTACTAAGTAATAACCATAACCTTTTAGGAGGGAAATAATGAGGAAGCTATTTCTAATAATGGTATTTCTTCTTTTCCTCAGTGGCTGTCTTCAAAGGTGGGAGATGGAGAAGGTGGAGGAGTTTAAAGTGGTTAAGGCAGATGAGAAAAACTTCAGGTATTTTGTTACTCGATTGGAAAGTGGAGGATACAGTTACACCCCCTTTCTAAATATAAAAAAATCTCCTACCCCTCTAACCTTGGAGAGTCCAGCTTCCAAGGGAGAGACCCCCATAGTCATAGAGAGGTACTCTAAAACCAACGTCCAGGTCGAGGGGATAGATGAAGGGGACATTGTAAAAACTGACGGTAGGTATATCTATTTCTCCCCAGAGGCCGATGTAAAGATAATGTACCATGTATATCCTTCTCCATGGAGGAGAAAAACCTATATTGTAGAGGCCTTCCCTCCAGCATCTGCAGAGGTAGTAGGTAACATATCTCATGGAGGTATCCTCTACCTCTACAACGACACCCTGATAGTTATAGAGGGGGATAAAATACTAGGTTACAACGTAAGTTCTCCTAGAAACCCAAGGTTGAAATGGAAGATGGATATAGAGGGCACCTATGTAGACTCCCGATTGTACAGTGGAAAACTCTACCTGGTAGTTAGAAAGGAGGAGATAAAATATCCCCTTCCCTGGAGGGATATGAAGATTAAAGATTACTACATACCCATTCTACCCCCCACAGTATCCTATAACTTCGAAGGATCTTATATAGTGTCATCGGTAGATCTTGACAGTGGGAATATCTCCAAGGTTGTAGCCCTACCTGGTTCTAGAAATACAGTTGTCTACATGTCAGAGAATAAGATATACCTGGCCTATTATCTAGGTCCCAATATCAAGAGGTTGTACCTTAACTTCATAGAGGAGAACCGGGAGAGGTACTTCCCAGAGGATGTGAGGAATACACTTAGGCATGTAATAGACTCTAAGTACTTCAGTGACGATGCAAAGTTCCTGGAGGTAAACAGGATAGTGGACAATTACTTAAGGACCTTAAATAGGGAGGAGGCCTTAAACCTGAGGAATACCATGGAAAAAGACTTCCAGGATTACCTAGAGGAGCACTGGGAGGAACTTGAAAAAACAGGGATAGTAGGTATAGATGTAGATACCTTCCAGGTTAAAAGTGGCAGTGTTCCAGGGAGACTTATAAACTCCTACGCCATGGATGAGTACAGGGGGTATCTAAGGGTTGCCACTACAGTAGGGGATTTCTGGGGATACAGGGATAGAAGTACTAACAATATCTACGTCCTTAAAGACCTGAAGGTATATGGTAAACTTACAGGGCTTGCCAGGGGGGAGAGGATCTACGGGGTAAGGTTTATGGGAGATGTTGCCTACCTTGTCACCTACAGGGAGAAGGACCCCCTCTTTGTAATAGATTTAAGTGATCCTAGGAATCCAAAACTCCTTGGAAAGTTGAAGATACCTGGTTACTCCACCTACCTTCATCCCATAGATAGTAGTAGATTAATTGGAGTAGGTAGAGACGAGAGAGGTATGTTGAAGGTATCTCTCTTCAACGTAGAGAATAAAACCAATCCTGTAGAGGTGGATCGATTTATACTTCCCAAGTACTGGTCTCCTGTACTTTACAACCCCCACGCCTTTCTATGGGATGGAGAGAAGAAGGTGTTTGTAATTCCAGCGGGAGATAGTTGCTACATATTCAGGATAGAGGGGGATAGGATATCTCTGGAGATGGAGGATGTCCACAGGGGAAATGTTCTAAGATCCCTCTATATCAACCACTACCTATATACCCTCTCAAACAGGGAGATCCATATAATAGATATGGAGGACTGGAAGGTTGTTAAAAAGGTGACAATACAGGAGCCCAGGGAGATCTGGATCTGGATAAAAAACAACTAATTTATCCTAGTTCCAATACTGTAATCCCCTATTAAGGCCCTATAGATGTTATCCCTCCTGTTCCCGTTGAATATAAGTACCCTAACCCCCATCCTGTAGGCCTCCATCACCTTGAGGTACATACCTCCAGTTACATCCTCCTTTTTAGAGGGCTTTAGATATTTCACAACCTCTTTTATGTTTTCTGAGTTGATACTCCTTATCACCTTACCCTCTCCATCTATTACTCCATCTACATCTGAGGCGTGGAGACTTACATCTGGTTTCAACCTTTTAGTGAGATAGGGTAGTGCATGATCTCCAGAGAATATCCTGTAACCCTCTCTCTCAGATATTACTACGTCTCCATGGACTACCGGTACTAATCCCCTTTTTAACATGCCCTCTATTACGTAGGTATCAAAGTGGATCTCCTCCCCTTTGAAGGCTACAAAGGAGGAGGGCTGTATAGAGACTCCTGGGATGCCATAATCCTGAAGGGTATCTATTACCAAGGTGTTGAACCTCCTCATGGCCTTCTGAATCTCCCAAAAACCCCTCTCCATATTTTCAAATCTCCCTTTTTTCATGTATCTCCCTGCCACAGGGTGGCCAAAGGAACCTCCCCCGTGGATAAGTATCAACTTTAACTCCTCCCCCCTCTCCAGGTGATAGTCCATAGCCCTCCTGACCTCCTCTGCAACCCTCTCTAAGTTATCCCACTTTACAGAGAAGGGTATGTCCTTATTACATAGTACACTGCCTCCAATCTTCAAGATTGCAAACATACTATCCCAGTAAGCTTTTTTATTAGTCTTATTCTAATAGTTATTATGATAAAGTCAATTTTGGTGAGAGTATGTTTATAGATGGGAAGTGGATACTTAGGAAGGATCTAGAGGTTTTCAACCCCTACAACCTTGAGACCATAGGGTACATACCTTCCCTAAGTAGGGAGGAGGTCAGGGAGGCCATCTCCATAGCTCGAGAGCATAAGGATACCATGAAGGAGTTGTCCCCCTCGAAGAGATACGGTATTTTAATGGACATAGCCAGGGAGATCCAGAGGAGAAAGGAGGATTTGGCAAGGATTATAACTCTAGATGCGGGGAAGCCTATAAGGCAGTCTATAATAGAGGTGGATAGATCCATAGGGGTATTTAAACTTGCAGCCTTCTACGCCAAGGAGATGAGGGGGGAGACTATACCCCTAGAGGATGGGATAATATTAACCAAGAGGGAACCTGTAGGTCTCCTAGGTGCTATAACCCCCTTTAACTTCCCCCTGAACCTGGTGGCACATAAGGTAGCCCCTGCCATTGCAGTAGGTAACGTTGTAGTGCTCCACCCCTCCTCCAAAGCTCCAATGGCTGCCATTGAGTTAACCAAGATCATAGAGAAGGTACTTAAAAGGAGGGAGGTACCTCTAGGAATCTTCCACCTTTTAACTGGTAGAGGGGAGGTAGTTGGAGATGAGATCGTAAGGAACCAGGAGGTAAATATGGTATCCTTCACAGGGAGTGTGGAGGTGGGAGAGTCCGTTACAAGGAACGCTGGATTTAAGAAGATAACCTTGGAGTTAGGGGGTAACAACCCCACCATCGTACTTAAGGATGCCCAGATAGATAGAGCTGTTGAGTCTACAGTCAGGGGGAAGTTTCTAAACGCTGGCCAGGTGTGTATATCTGTAGGTAAGGTGTTAGTTGAGGAGGAGGTTGCAGACAGTTTTATAGAGGGGGTGATTAGGGAGACGAAGAAACTGAGAGTTGGAGACCCTATGAAGAGGGAGACAGATGTAGGACCCCTTATCACACCTGAAAGTGCTGAGAGAGTAGAGAACCTTATAAAACAGGCGCTGGAGGAGGGGGGTAAACTTCTCTACGGAGGAAGGAGAGAGGGAAGTATAGTCTATCCTACAGTGATGGAGGTGGATGCAGACAGTATACTCTGTAAGGTGGAGGTATTTGGCCCTGTACTACCTATAGTTAGGGTGGAGAGTATGGAGGAGGCTGTGGAGATAAGTAACAACAGTATATACGGGTTACATGCCGGGGTGTTTACAAGGGATATAGAGAAGGCCCTTTGGATAGCAGATAAACTGGAGTATGGAGGGGTTATAATAAATAACAGTCCAACATTCAGGGTGGACAACATGCCCTTTGGAGGTGTCAAGAGAAGTGGTCTAGGTAGGGAGGGTGTGAAGTACGCCATAGAGGAGATGAGTGAGATAAAGACTGTTGTAATAAAGAATATTAAATAGGTGAGAGTTATGAGTGCAAGAAATCTACTTTTAATTCTTATTGTTGGAGTTTCTCTTCTAAGTTGTCATGCCCTAGATGTTGAATACAAATGGGCCTCGACAATACCTGTTAAATACATCCCCCTGTCCTCAATTACCACTGAAGAGGAGTTGAACTACTATCTAAATAACGGAGATATAGCTGTTTTTTATATAGACGATGGGTTCAACATTAGGAGGGACGAGTGGAAACTCTATAAACTCAATATTACCAGGGTTATTCCCGAGAGAATCCCTGATTACGGGGATTACGTCTTTGTAGATCTGGGAAACAGTATAGTTCTCTACCCTGAAGGTTTTGGAACCGCTGATACAAAGTATGTCCTCCGTGATAGGGATGGATCTCTGGTATACTGCCCACCTAAACCTGTAAACAACACTCAATATATTCCTAAGCATGTACCTCCAAGATATGTGGAGGTGCCAAGTAAGATTCCAGAATTTGACGGTTACGCCCTTATATCCAATGGCACCTTTGTCCTCTATCCCAAAAAATATGTAATTAGGGAAGAGGGTGGTACTTTAATCTATCATCCACCTATGAACATCAGTGGAGATAGGGAATTCCGGGAGGTTTATGGCCATACCGTTGAAAGGATTCCAGATTACTACAACTATACTTTAGTCCCTACTGAAGGTATCCTTATCCTATATCCCAAGAAGTACATTGTAAGGACTGAAGATGGTACACTTATCTACAACCCACCTGTAGAGGTGAAGGAAGAAGTACCTGTGTATAGCATCAGTACAAGGGTAATAGATGCAGAGAGGGGGATATTCGAGATTAAACCTAAGAAGATACTAATTACCTACAACATAGATCCAGATAGCAAGGAGATACTGGACTTTGTGGGCTACTACGTCTCCCAGCACAATGGAACCTTTGCATATATAAATAAGGTACCTCCCAGGTACAGACATACCCTTGTAACAGCTGTAGCTGTTCAGAGAGCTGTATTAGATGAGAAAGGGGACTATATAATAGAGGTAGCTGGACGTAAGTTAAAGGTAGACTGGAGAGATGACCAACTACTAAATAAAAAGATAAAACACCTAAAGGCACTCTCAAAACTCCTAGGTATAAATATCACCTATATCTCCACAGGGGATGAAATCCTGGATATCATCGAGAAGACTGATATAGATAGAGATGAGTTAGAGGAGTTACTTAATACCTACTGGTTTAAAAAGAGGTTAAAGAATGTCTACTTCCACACCTATGTAAGACCCTCTGATAGGGGATACTTCGCCAGAGACATGGATATCCTCTCCATGGGCTACTATCCAAATATATACGTTCACAAGGCACCTGAGACCTTTAAAAACGATCCAATAGGTGGTTTCTATCCAGAAACTGTATCCTATGTAGGGACTGTTAAGACTGGGTACTGGAGGAAGGAGGTAACCTCTGAAAACGAGTACTATTACCATGTAAAGGATGAACCTGGGGCTGCTGAAGGGGTCACATTCTGGTACTACCAGGGGAGGCCTGTATCTACAACTATGGATTCTAAGTTAAACGAGGAGAAATACAAATACTTCAATCACTGGTTTGTAAAGAACTACGGTAATGCCCTAGCCAGAGGAGCAGATGGATTACTACTACCATCAAGTGATAGGTATCTCCTAGATGCAGTACTTGGCAGAGATAATAAGGAGATAAAATGGGAGTTGAACGTTGAGGATAAGATAAAGTACATTGTAGTACCTGGAAAGGGTAAGCCTCGTATAGATGGGAAAATTACCCTCCTGAAGGTACCTGGAATATTTGAGGATCTATATGGAGTGCCCTATATAAAGGAGTGCTATATTCCTCCTGAGGAGGAGAGACCTGGAGTATATATAGGGGATATAGTTGGATACAACTACAGTAGGTTGTACTACTGGAAGGACAACTACACCTGGATCTGTTCCTTTAGAGACTACAACAGATGGATAAGGAACTACATAGAAAGTGGAATATTTGTAAAGGATAATGGCAGTGTTCATCTAATAACCAGGATGCCTGTAAAGGTAACTGTATATACAAAAAATGTTACCTATCCTGCAAATGTCTCTGTGGAGGAGTACAACAGGAATCTAAATAAGGTAGTACTCTATCTCTCTGGAGGTTCCTATCAGGTGAAATAACCAATCTCTTTTTTAATTTTTAAATATAATTAATTTTTTTTATTAGTATCTGGTGAGAGCATGGATGTATGGATAGACTTTACAAATTCACCCCATGTACACTATTTTTCTCAACTTATAAAGAGATTTGAAAGGGAGGGGATAGAGTACCTTATAACTTACAGACGGTTTAAAAACCTTGAATCCATAGTAAAACTCTACAGATATAATTCACCACCTGTACTTGTGGGGGCCCATGGAGAGAGTTTGGAGGAGAAGCTTCTAAACTCTGCAGATAGGATCATCAAGTTGACAAAGTTAATACTGAGGGATAAACCCCAGGTGGCTATTGCGAAACACTCAGTTGAGTTACCAAGGGTAGCCTTTGGTTTAAATATTCCCTCTATATTTGTGGTAGACAACGAGTATGCAGAGGCCCAGAATAGGTTAACCCTACCTATAGTAGATGAGATCATCTCTCCCCAGGGTACTAACAGGGATCTTTTAAAGAAACAGGGAGGTAGGGATTTTCTAACCTTCGATGGTACCTGTGAGGTGGCACATATAAACTCCAGGTTAAACAACGTACTACCCCTAGATAGGGATATATTGGAAAAGATAGGATTAAGTAGAGATCTTCCCCTTATAGTTATGAGGCCCTGTCCAAATTCCTCCTACTGCAACGGTAAAAAGGATATACTACCCTCTATAATCAGGGAGTTAAGAAGGATCATGGACTGTAATATCGTGGTATTTCCAAGGAGTGAAAAACAGAGGAGGGTGTATTCACATCTAGGGGTTACCATACCTGAGGTTGTAGACACCATATCCCTACTCTACTACGCCGATGCCATGGTAGGGGCGGGAGGTACTATGAATAGGGAGGCCGCAGTTATAGGGGTGCCAACTGTATCCTGTTATCCTGGGTGTGTACTGGGTGTAGACAACTACCTGATAGAGAGAGGCAGGATGGTGCATCTAGTATCTGTGAAGGAAATTGTAAGTTACATAGAGGAGAACGTTGGAAAGAGGAGTAACAGTCTCCACCTGGAGGATCCTACAGATCTCATGTTTGAAAAGGTATGTGAATACCTTAAGAGGTAGGGAAATATGATGTTTAAAAAAAAAATTTCCATTAAGGAATCCAACATCCTTATAAAGGCTGAGAGTAGGGTGTACATCGAGATAGCCAGGAGCATACTTCTTCGGGAGAGGTTATTCCTCGAGAACTATATAAGGAGACATCCAGAGTTTTTAACAAGTTACAAACCCCTAGAGGTTGAAGAGGACGCTCCAAGGGTTGTTAAACTTATGGCGAGATCTGGGTGGAATGCTGACGTTGGTCCTATGGCTGCAGTTGCAGGATCTATCAGTCAGATAATTGTAGAGGAGGTCTCCAAATATGGATGTAGAAATATAATCTCCAACAACGGTGGAGATATAGCACTAAGATCAGAGAGGGATGTTGTTGTTGGATTATACGCAGGGAATTCACCTCTCTCAGGTGAGATTGGGTTTAAAATAGATAGGGGTGCTGAGGGTTACGGTGTATGTACCTCCTCTGGCACTGTTGGCCACTCTGTAAGTTTTGGGAACGCCGATGCTGTAGTGGTCTTTGCAGAGGAGAGTAGTATTGCAGATGGAGCTGCCACCAGTATAGGGAACTTTGCAGTTGGTTCTCCAGAGGAGGCTATAAATAAGTGTCTGGAAAGGGCAGAGTGTATCGAGGGTATTGATGGGGTCTTTGTTGTTGTTGGAGAATATGCAGGTAAGGTGGGGAGAATCCCCAAGTTAGTTAGAACAGATAAAAAAGTTACATATGGGGAACTCTTTGAAATGATTTAAAAAAGTAAAAAAGGGATTACTTAATTGGTACGAACATGGATCCTCTAGTTGCCCCTACCCCTGGAGCACCATGTTTAACGATCTGTCTAGTTAGGGCAAACTCTCCCAGGTATCTCCCAATAGCCTCCTCTACTATCTTTACCTCTTTAAACTCCTTACCGTTATGTACTCCAATGGTTAGTCCCACCATCTCAGGTATGATTATGAAGTCCCTACAGTGGGTTCTTATAACCTTAGGCTCCTTGCCTCTGTTCAACAGTCTTCTAGCCCTTCTAATCTTCTTCAACAACTTCCTATGCTTTGGGTTGATACCCCTTGCCAAACTTCTCAGTAAACTTCTCCTCTGTCTTGCCGGAAGAAGTTCTGCAAATTTTTTTAATGGCATCTTCTGAAGCTCCTCTAAAGTATAACCTCTGTATCTAAATTCTCCTCTTCTTCTAAGGGTCTCCTCCTTTTTTTTCCTAGCCCTTCTTCCTCCAGCTCTTCTAGCCATATTTTCACCTTCTATGTTTCTTTACTTCCTTCTTCCTGTTCTTCTAGCAGCGATATGTCCAACCTTTCTCCCTGGAGGTGCGTTTCTTGCAGTTGTAGTAGGTCTACCTACGTGCTGGTGTCTACCTCCACCGTAGGGGTGGTCTACAGCGTTCATTGCCACTCCTCTTACCCTTGGCCATACTACACCCTTGGCCTTCATGGCGTGGTACTTCTTACCTGCCTTTGTAAAGGGCTTCTCCTTTCTACCTCCCCCTGCAACAACACCTATTGTAGCCCTACACATTGGATGTAGTGGCTTTATCTGACCAGAAGGAAGTTTTACCATGGTTTTTTCACTGTCATGGGCTATTATATAGGCGTAACTTCCTCCAGATCTCACTAACTTACCACCGTCTCCAGGTATGGTCTCTATGTTGTATACAGGGATACCCTCAGGTATATGGCCTATTGGCAGTACATTTCCAGGTTTTATCTCAGCCTTTACCCCACACTCTATCCTGTCGTTAACCTTCATACCCTCAGGGACTAGCATCAACTTCTCTTCACCGTTTTCAAACTTCACAGTGGCTACAGGAGCGCTTCTTCCAGGGTCGTGAAGTATATCGGTTATCACTCCAACTATCTTATCATTCTTTTCCAAATCGTCAAACTTTCTATACTTAACTCTACCTCTCCTCTTGTGGGTAGGTGAGGTATACTTTGGAGTACCTCTACCTCTATTCTGAGATATTAACCTCTTTCCCATAGTATCACCCTAAAAAATTAATTAGTAGATACCTAGGTTAGCTGCAATCTCTCCGGCGTCGTATCCTTCCTTCAATTTAACATAGGCCTTTTTTCTTCCATCAGGTGTAATAAGTACATTTACCTTACTTACCTCTACGTTGAAGAGCTCCTCAACAGCCCTCTTAATATCCCTCTTAGTAGCCCTTCTATCTACGTAGAATACTAACTTGTTCTCCTCCTCGATAAGTCTCATAGCCTTTTCACTTACCACAGGCATCTTGATAACGTCGAAGACATCCATAAAACCACCTCAGTGGAACCTCTCCCTTAACTTCTCTATAGCCCCTTCAGTCCAAAGAGTCAACCTTCCAGCATCCCCTCCAGGCGCTATGTGAATTATTCCCAAACTATCTGCAGTAATTACATCCACACCTGGCAGATTTCTACAGCCTCTTATTACATCGCAGAGATCACTTACAACTACCAACACACTCTTAGGCTTCCTGTACCTTCTCCCTCTCATCTTACCCTTTCCAGCCCTGATCTTAATACCCTCCTTAGCCCTCTCAACGTCTTTATCTAGACCTAGATTCTTAAATACCTCAAATATCTCCTTGGTCTTTGAGAGACTTTCAAACTCGTTCTCTACAACCAGTGGAAGGGAAGGTACATCATCTATAATATGCCCCCTACCTCTTACCAACTCAGGATTTGCAGAGGCTGCTATAGCACTCATCAACGCCTTGATCCTCTCCCTCTTATTTATCCTCTCATGGAGTATCTTCTCCACCTTGGGAGGGTGGCACCTCCTACCTCCTACAGCCTGGGGTACAAAGGCAGCTCTACCCTCCCTAGTTCTTCTCACCCTTGCCATTCCATGCCCCTTACCAATGGACTTTGCAGAGGTCCTCTTACCAGCCATGGGGTCTACTCCCTTGGGTTGCAACCTTGCAGTAAAGGCAGAGAGGAAGGCCCTCCTTATTAAGTCAGGTCTGTACTCTGTCTCAAATACCCCAGGTAACTCTATCTCCCCCTTTTCAGAGCCATCTAGTCCATATACCTTAGCTATCATTTTAAACACCTTAAAAAGTTATTTTTTTAGACACCCTGTTTAGATTCCCTACTTAGATAGGTTATCTCAGGTAGCCCAAACTTGTCCTCTGGACTTCTTATAGCACTTCTCAGTACTACCAATCTCTTTGGAGGCCCCTGGACTGAACCCTGGAGAATTACGTACTTATTTTTAATTACTCCGTAGTGGAGGAATCCTCCCTTGGGGGTTACCTCCTCTCCGTTATCTCCAATCTTAAGTATTCTCTTGTTGTACTCTGTTCTTTGATGGTATCCCATCTGTCCAGCCATGGGTACAGTCCACATAACCCTCTTAGGGGTCCATGGTCCTATAGAACCTACGTGCCTACCTACTCCCTGTCTCTGGTGCTTTCCAAACTGTATCTTTACACCCCATCTCTTAACAGGTCCCTGGAAACCTTTACCCTTTGTAACTGCTATCGTATCTACAAATTCACCCTCTGAGAATACATCCCTGATAGAGAGGGATTTCCCTAGAATCTCCTTGGCGTAGGAGAGTCTCTCGTTGATGTTTTTACCACCGATCCTTATCTCCAGTATCTCAGGCTTCTTCTTTGGAAGACCTGTATTCTTAGGATTTGTATGTACTATAGCTCTTACATCCTCTATCCTGTCCACAAGTTTATCCAACTTGTCCACATCACACTCCCTGTTCTTTGGAAGGTTTATCTTCCTAGCTAACTCCTTGTCCAGGTTGTCGGCCCATACCTCAGTTAGGGTCTTTAAACCCCTTGTAGTTTTCTCGTAAACCCTAATCCCTGCAACGTTAATATCTGGAGCTTCCAGGATAGTTACAGGTGTGAATACCTCCTGCCCAGCATTTGGACTCTTGGGGTTGTTCTCCTTAATGAGGGCATGTGTAGTACCTGCCTTGTAGACAGGGAAGGCCTGAAGCCTTATCCTCTCCTCATCTGGCCAGGATCTTATCTTTGGAACTGGTCTCTTAGCCCTCTTCCTGGGACTAAATGCTAGGGACCCTCTACGAGGTCTATTTCTATTCATACCCATAGGTATAACCTCCCAAAATTGTTGATAAAGTAGTAAAAAATTATCACAATGTGTTTTTAAAGATTTAGTAAAAAAGACGGTGGTGATATCTTTAATGTTTAGGGAATTTTGTTCTATATAAATTTAACCCATAAAATATTAATAGCCTGCTAACACCCATAAGAATAGATTTAAGCGTGGTATATAAAACTTTTGGTGAGATAATGGGAAAAATAGATCTTATGGAGTACTTTGAAAAAAAGGACAGTACCAGGGAGGAGATACTCAAGATCTACAGGGAGATAGTGAGAGACTGTGCCATGAATATACGCCATGTCCAGAAGATGAAGAAGGATGAGATATCCTTTGAGGTGGTGGACAAACTTAGAAAGTTAGAGGAGTTAACAAGTGAGTACTACGACTTTGGGAAGTATCTAAACCTACCTCAGCAGGAGTACGTGGAATTTCAGGTGTTCTACAGTATAGTATTTGAGAACAGATACCTGGAATACCACGAGTTGGAGGTAGAGGTTAAACCTGAGAATTACATCCTAGGTATCTGTGATGTAGTGGGGGAGTTAAGAAGGATGGTGTTGGAGTCTATAAAAAATGACGACATTGAAAGTGCCGAGAGATACTACAGGTTCATGGAGAAGATATACGACGAGGTAATAAAGTACGACTACTACTATGTAATTGAGGGTCTAAGGAAGAAACAGGATATGTGTAGGGGCATTCTGGAAAGGACCTATGGGGACCTAGTTACCTTTGTAGAGAATTTGAAGTTGAGGAGGGAACTGGAGAAGGTGAGGGGCTAATATTTTTTTATTGGTAGTGATATATTTAAATGAATTGATACAAAGAATGATAAAAAATATGGTAGGGCAGCGGGGATTTGAACCCCGGACCACTCGGTTATCAGCCGAGCACTCTAACCAGGCTGAGCTACTGCCCTACATCCAGGGACTGTGCATGATTTAATAAGTGGAAGTAGTATATAAACTTTTCTATAATTAGCTAATTCAAATATTTAAAAACACTAAAATATACTTTTTTATTAAAAACAGGGTTATTTTTTTATTAAAAGGGGTTACGGTGTAAGGATGATACTCTTTAAGGCTGACTACAGAAAGTACTCTGTTCCCCAGTTGGAGAAGTTGAGGTTTAAGGAGGAGGACTTCTACAGAAGGTACAACCACTGTGTACTACTACAGACCTGTAACAGGGTGGAGGTATACTTCGATCCAGAGGTTGAGAACCTGGAGGATCTAAAGGAGGACTTCAAAGACTTTGAATTGATAGAGGGGGACGAGGCCATTATCCACCTACTGAGGCTGGCTGCAGGACTTGAATCCATGATAGTTGGAGAGGACCAGATACTTGGCCAGATAAAAAAGAGCTACCACACTGCAAAGAGGTATGGAAAAACTACAAAATATCTAGACACTGTCTTCCTGAAGAGTATCCATATTGGACAGAGGGTGAGATCTGAGACCAAGATTAACAGGGGAAAGGTGTCTATTGCAAGTGCCGCCATAGAGCTCCTGGAGAAGACTGTGGGATTGAATAACAAAAATATCCTGGTGATAGGTGCTGGAGAGATAGGGACCCTGGTAGGTAAGGTCCTCATGGAGAAGAAGATAAAGGCTATATTCGTTGCAAACAGGACATACGAGAGGGCTGAAAGACTGGCAAAGAAACTGGGAGGGATGGCTGTACACTTTGACAAGTTGAAGGAGGCCCTTAACTTCTGTGATGTTATTATCTGTGCAACGGCATCACCCCACAAGATCCTGGATAAGGAGATACTAAAGGATGTTAAAGGGGAGAAGATAATTGTGGATATTGCCAATCCAAGGGATGTAGATGATAACGTGAGGGAGCTTCCAAACATTAAACTTTACACCATAGATGACTTAAAAATTGTAGCCCAGGAAAACTTGGAGAGGAGAAAGAGGGAGATACCTGCTGTGGAGAGGATCATAGAGGAGGAGTTTTCCATCCTCAAAAGAAAGCTAGAAAAACTTAACCTTGAACACCTTATAAAGGACTATAGAGGCTATATAGAGGGGATAAGGGAGAGGGAGCTGGAGAAGGCCCTGAAAAAATTAAGATGTGGAAAGGATCCAGAGGAGGTTTTAATTAAGTTTTCAGAGGTATTTGCAAAGAGGCTACTCCACGACTTCATAGAGGTTATTCAGAGGGAGGGGATAGACAGGGAGGCTGTAAGGGATATGGTCACCCTGTTAAAAAAGGGTAATTGAAGGTGAAAGATTGAAGGATTTAGAGAAGTTAAGGGAGAAGTTGATACACCTCTTAAAGGAGAGTGGGTGTATCAAATTTGGAGACTTCCTCCTGTCCTCTGGAAGGAGAAGTAACTACTACGTAGATATTAAGAAGGCTGTTACAAACCCGGAGATACTAAAAACCATAGCAGAGATGATAGGGTGTTACACCCAGGGATTTGAGGGGAAAATTGGAGGGATTGAACTAGGCTCTGTACCTATAGCCACTGCAGTATCCCTGGAGACAGGTAGGGAGCTGGTTATAATACGTAAAAAGCCCAAGGACTATGGCACTGGGAAGATGGTGGAGGGGGAGTTAAAGGAGGGAGAAAGAGTAATCCTCGTTGAAGATGTGACCACTACAGGGAGTAGTGTTATAAGGGCTGTAGAGGTGATCAGATCCCTGGGAGGGGTTGTAGATAAGGTGTTTGTAGTAGTGGATAGGGGGGAGGGAGCCAGGGAGAACTTGGAGAAAATTGGAGTTGAACTGGTACCACTGGTTACCGTGGATAAGTTGAAGGATTAAACATCTTAAGAGAGGGCTCTATATGGAACCTTGGACCTTAAGGAAGAAAAGTAGATGCTACAACTGTGGCCAACTTGTAGATCATACAATAGAGATCTATCCCAATCAGGTCTTTGTCAGGTGCTCCAACTGTAGGATCACAAGGAGCTATGTTATAAAGACCGTCTATATAGATAGGGGGGATGTAATAGAGGAGGAGAAGAATAGGAGGCACCTTTACGATAACTGGTTGTTGGAGAAGGAGGCTGAATGCTCCAACTGTAAAAAACATACCTTCCACGACATTCTAATTACAGTGGCTGGCGTGTACATAAGGTGTAGAAGCTGTAGATTCACAAGGTATTACAGGTTTTACCTGATATACAGGGAGGGTTAAAAGACAGGTGTGTATTTTTTTTTTACACAAAAACAAAATATTTATATAGAAGTTCAAAGGCATAATTACCACGAGGTAAGGTATATAAAACCTGAAATTAATAGTTTTAAGTGTTTTATTTTTATTAAAAGGTGAGAGCTATGGCAGAGGTAGAACTAACTGTAGCAGAGGCCTATCAAAGTGACGTTGGTAAGGGTATCGTCAGGATAGACCCTGAAGTTATGGAGGAGTTGAATTTAAAGTCTGGAGACGTTGTTGAGATAGTAGGTAAGTCAAAGGCTTACGCCACTGCAATGAGGGGGTTCATAGAGGATAAGGGTAGGAGAATCATAAGGATGGACGGTATTCTGAGACAGAATGCCAAGGCTGGAATTGGGGATAAGGTCAAGGTAAAGAAGGTGGATATCAAGGAGGCTACAAAGGTAGTTCTTGCTCCAATGCAGCCCCTTAGATTTGGTAGTGGATTTGAGGAGTACGTTAAAAATAGGTTAATAGGTCAGGTTGTAAGTAAGGGTTCCAGGGTAGTAATAGGTGTACTAGGTACTCCAATTCCCTTTGTAGTGGTTTCCACATCACCTAAGGGTGTAGTGAAGATAACAGAGTTAACAAAGGTTGAGTTGAAGGAGGAGCCAGTATCAGAGGTTGAGGAGTCCAAGATACCAGACATAACCTACGAGGACATAGGAGGGTTGAAGGAGGAGGTTACCAAGATAAGGGAGATGGTAGAGCTCCCAATGAGACACCCAGAGTTATTTGAGAAGCTAGGTATAGAGCCACCTAAAGGGGTTCTCCTTGTAGGTCCACCTGGAACAGGTAAGACACTCCTTGCAAAGGCTGTTGCAAACGAGGCAGGGGCCAACTTCTACAGTATCAACGGTCCAGAGATAATGAGTAAGTACGTAGGTGAAACCGAGGAGAACCTGAGGAAGATATTCAAGGAAGCTGAGGAGAATGCACCCTCTATAATATTCATAGACGAGATAGATGCCATAGCACCAAAGAGGGATGAGGCTACAGGGGAAGTTGAGAGGAGAATGGTTGCACAGCTTCTAACCTTGATGGACGGTCTTGAGAGTAGGGGGCAGGTTGTAGTTATAGCTGCAACTAACAGACCAGATGCACTGGATCCAGCACTGAGAAGACCAGGTAGATTTGACAGGGAGATTACCATAGGGGTTCCAGATAAGAAGGGTAGGTTGGAGATACTCCAGATACATACAAGGAACATGCCACTGGCCAAGGACGTAGATCTAGAGTACCTGGCAGAGATCACCCATGGATTTGTAGGGGCAGATCTCGCTGCACTGTGTAAGGAGGCAGCGATGAAAACACTTAGGAGGATACTCCCAGACCTAGACCTGGAGAAGGATGAAATACCTAAGGAGATCCTGGACAAGATAGAGGTAACAATGGAGGACTTCAAAGAGGCACTGAAGGAGGTTGAGCCTTCAGCACTGAGGGAGGTACTTGTAGAGGTGCCAGATGTAAAGTGGGAGGATATCGGTGGATTGGAGGATGTGAAGCAGGAGTTAAGGGAGGCTGTTGAGTGGCCATTGAAACACAAAGAGGCATTTGAGAGAATGGGTATAAGACCTCCTAAGGGGATACTACTCTTCGGTCCACCTGGAACAGGTAAGACACTCCTTGCAAAGGCTGTTGCAAATGAGTCCGATGCAAACTTCATAAGTGTAAAGGGTCCTGAGATATTCTCCAAGTGGGTTGGAGAGAGTGAGAAGGCAATAAGGGAAATATTCAGAAAGGCTAGACAGGCTGCTCCAACGGTAATATTCTTCGACGAGATAGATGCCATTGCACCGAGAAGAGGTAGAGATGTTGGAGGTAGTGATGTCACCGAGAAGGTAGTGAATCAGTTACTAACTGAGTTGGATGGTCTAGAGGAGCCAAAGGATGTAGTGGTAATCGCTGCAACTAACAGACCTGATATACTGGATCCAGCACTTCTAAGGCCTGGAAGGTTGGACAGGGTACTACTGGTACCACTGCCAGATAAGAAGGCAAGGTTGGAGATATTCAAGGTTCACACTAGGAAGATGCCCCTTGCAGAGGATGTAGATCTAGAGAAGTTGGCAGAGAAAACAGAGGGTTACACAGGGGCAGACATAGAGGCCATATGTAGAGAGGCTGCAATGATAGCACTGAGGGAGAACATAAATGCAGATAAGGTAGAGATGAGACACTTCGAGGAGGCCATGAAGAAGATAAAGCCATCTGTAAGGAAGGAGGAGATGGAGATATACAAGAAGTTGGCAGAGGAGTATGGAAGGGGAACTGCAGAGAGGATCTCAGAGTCAGAGAAAGAGGAGAAAAACACCTAACTTCTCTTTTTTATCCTTCTAACATACTTTTAAACATTTTAAGTCCATCTGTAGAACCGAGAATTTTTTCCGAAGCTCTCTCGGGGTGGGGCATCAGTAGAACACAGTTACCCCTCTCGTTGCACACCCCAGCTATGTTGTCTATGGAACCGTTGGGGTTTGCATCCTCTGTTATCTCCCCATCCTCGTTGCAGTACTTAAATACAATCATTTTTTTCCTGTACATCTCCTGAAGTCCATCTTCGTCTATGTAAAACCTCCCCTCCTTATGGGCTATAGGCATCCTTATAACCTCTCCTTTTTTATACCCCCTTGTAAAGGGTGTTCTGTTGTTCTCCACTCTAAGGTAGACCCACTTGCATATAAATCTCCAGTTGATGTTGTTTGTCAT
>DQVW01000085.1 GCA_015661555.1 Methanothermococcus okinawensis | reverse complement strand
GATGTAGACCCTCGGAGAAGTAGGTTGGACATCACCCACTATAAGAGGATATCAAGGGAGGAGATTAAGAGGATGGAGGAGTTGGCCAATAAGATCGTATTGGATAACATACCTGTAAAAACTACCTTCATGGATAGAAAGGAGGCTGAACAGAGATACGGCTTCAGGATATACCAGGGAGGTGTTGTACCAGGTAATAAATTGAGGATAGTAGAGATAGAGGGGGTTGATGTAGAGGCCTGTGGAGGTACCCACTGTGAGAGCACCCTAGAGGTAGGGTATATAAAGATACTTAGAAGTGAGAGGGTACAGGACGGTGTAGAGAGACTGGTCTATACCAGTGGTATAAATGCCGTCAAGGAAGTAAGTGCCATGGAGGATATACTACTTCAATCCTGTGAAATCTTGGGAGTACCTATGGAGAGGTTGCCTAAGACTGTGGAGAGATTCTTCCAGGAGTGGAAGAAACAGAGGAAGGTTATAGAGGAGTTGGAGGAGAAGATTGGAGAGTATAAAAAGTATATGTTGATGAATAGATTTAGAAAAGTGGGAGATTACCAGGTGTTAATAGAGGAGATGGAAGGTACTCCAAAGGAGCTAATGACAACGGCAGATAACTTAGTGGGAGACAACACTATAGTGGTCCTCCTTAACAGGGATGGCTATATACTCTGTAAGTGTGGAAAGAACGTGGATATAGATATGGTTAGCCTACTTAGGACCGTTGGAAAGGGAGGGGGTAGGAGGGATATGGCCCAGGGTAAATTCCTTGGAAATATAGAGGAGGTAAAGGAGAAGTTAAAAAAGGAGATAGAAAAACTGTGTAAAAATCAGTGAGAGATGGTGATAACGTGGATTTAAGATGTCCCATAGTATGTGTATTAGGTCATGTGGATCATGGAAAGACCACCTTACTAGATAGGATTAGGAAGACCAGGGTATCTCAGAGGGAGGCTGGTGGGATAACTCAGCATATTGGAGCCAGTGAGATACCAATAGATGTTATAAAGAAAGTTGCCAAGGACCTTCTAGGCATGTTAAAGGCTGATTTAAAGATACCTGGTCTCCTAGTTATAGACACTCCTGGACATGAGGCCTTTACATCCCTTAGGAAGAGGGGAGGTGCACTGGCAGACATAGCCATACTTGTAGTAGATATCAACGAGGGGTTTAAACCCCAAACTATAGAGGCCATCAATATACTTAGGGAGAACAAGACACCTTTCGTAGTGGCAGCTAACAAGTTGGATCTAGTACCAGGTTGGAACTCTAGGGATGTACCCTTTGTCCTCAACTTCAATGAAAAGGTGCAGCACCCCAACGCCTTAACAGAGTTTGAGATAAGACTTTACAACAACATTATAAAACCTCTAAATGAGTTAGGATTCGATGCAGATCTCTTTACAAGGGTAAAGGACCTTACAAGAACTGTATGTGTAATACCTGTATCTGCACGTACTGGAGAGGGTATTCCAGATCTCCTCCTTATGGTGGCTGGACTGGCCCAGAAGTACTTGGAAGACAACCTGAGATTAAATGTTACAGGGCCTGCAAAGGGTACAGTACTGGAGGTCAAGGAGGAGAGAGGTCTAGGTAAAACCCTGGATGCCATCATATACGATGGGGTAGCTAGGAGAGGGGACTACATCGTTATTGGAAACCCTGACGGAGTTGTGGTTTCAAGGGTGAAGGCGCTTCTAAAGCCAAAACCACTAGATGAGATGAGGGATCCAAGGGATAAATTTAAACCTGTGAATAAGGTTACAGCTGCTGCCGGAGTTAAGATATGTGCCCCAGATCTTGATAGGGTTATAGCTGGTAGTCCCTTCAGGATAGTACCTAAGGATAAGATAGAGGAGGCTAAGAAGGAGGTTATGGAGGAGGTAGAGGAGTTAAGTATTCCAACAGATGAGGAGGGTATTATAATCAAGGGAGACACCATGGGTTCCCTGGAGGCCCTTGCAAAGGAGTTGAAAAAGATAGGGGTAAAGATCAGGAAGGCCGAGGTAGGTGATATATCCAAGAAGGACATTATAGAGGCCCATACCTACAGTAAGATAAACCCACTTTACGGTGTAATACTGGCATTCAATTCAAAGATACTTCCAGAGGCAAGAGAGGAGTTGGAAAAATACAGTGATGTAAAGGTTATCCAGGGGAATGTCATCTACAAGATAGTTGAGGACTACCAGGAGTGGGTTAAGAAGATGGAGGAGGCCCTTAAATCAGATGAATTTGAGAAACTTACAAGGCCTGCTGTAATAAAGGTACTACCTAACTGTATATTTAGAAAGAGTAAGCCTGCCATATGTGGGGTTGAGGTACTCTGTGGTACCTTGAGGGTAAAGAGCCCACTTATAAATGAGAGGGGTAAGAAGATAGGGCATGTAAGGGAGATAAAGAACAGGGAGCAGGAGAATATAAAGGAGGCAACTGCAGGTATGCAGGTATCCATCTCCATCGAGGGAAACATCATCCTTGGAAGACATGTAAAAGAGAACGATATACTTTACGTAGATATTCCAGAGCATGAGGTTAGAAAACTTGTACATGAGTACAGGGATAGACTTAGGGAGGATGAGAGGGAGGCTTTAGAGAGGTTTATAGAGTTAAAGAGGAAGTTGGAGAATAACTTATTCTGGGGTATTTAAAAATTATTATTTTTT
>DQVW01000117.1 GCA_015661555.1 Methanothermococcus okinawensis | reverse complement strand
ATTATGAGGGGGAGGGACAGGATAAAGTACACCCTTAGATATCCACTATGGAGGATAATACTGCCAAAGAGTGTGGAGGATATAGTAAAGAAGTACGGTCATATAATAAAGGAGCAGGGGAATGTAAGGGAGATAGAAGTTGCAGAGTTCCAGGGAAGTATCTCTGTAAAGCCAAACTACAGGGAGTTAGGTAAGGTGTATAAAAGTGAGGTTCCAAAGGTTGTAGAGGCCATAAAGTCTATAGATCCTCAAGTCCTTAAGGAGAGGTTGGAGAAAGAGGGGGTTGTTAAAGTTGGAGGGTACGAGATAAAACCTGAGTATGTAGATTTCAAGGTGGAGATGCCAGAGAATATAGTAGGGGTGGAGTTCTCCAGGGGTAGTGTATACCTGGATGTTAAATTAACCGAGGATATCATTAAAGAGGGTCTTATGAGGGAGGTTATAAGGAGAATACAGGCTATGAGAAAGGATATGGATCTGGATATTGAGGAGTGGGTGAAAATAAAGATGGAGGGTGTATCCTTTGATAGAGACACCTTGGAGTATATTGAGAGGGAGGTAAGGGGTAAATTCTGTGAGGAGGTAACACCAGACTATAAAAAGACCTGGGAGATAAAGACCCCAGATAACAGGAGGTACAAGGTGGAGATAGCCATAGAGAGAATTAAAGAAGAATAATTTTTAAAGGGGGTATTAGATGGATATCTACGATGTGGTGATAATAGGTGGAGGTCCTGCTGGCTTAACTGCAGGGATATACGCCATGAGGTCTAAGTTAAAGACCCTATGTATTGAGAAGGAGAGGGAGGGGGGTAGAATAGCTGAGGCAGGTATCGTAGAGAACTACCCAGGTTTTGAGAGTATCAGGGGATATGAGTTGGCAGAGAGGTTTGTAAAACATGCCAGGAAGTTTAATCTTAACATAGTATACGATACCGTTGTAAAGTTGGACACCAGGGAGAGGCCCTTTAAGGTGATAGGGAAGGACAGTACATACCTTGCTAAGGCTGTTGTAATTGCAAGTGGAACTAGGGAGAAGAGGTTGGGATTAAACGAGGATAAATTCCTTGGAAAAGGAGTCTCCTACTGTACAGTATGTGACGCCTTCTTCTATCGAGATAAGGATGTAATTGTAATAGGCAGAGATACACCTGCTGTTATGTCTGCACTGAATTTAAAGGACATTGCAAGGAGGGTGACAATAGTCACAGATAAAAAAGAGTTAAGAGCTGCTGAGAGCATTATGCTAGATCGATTAAAAGATGCCAAAAATATCTCTATAATAAAAAATGCAAAAATTATTAAAATACTTGGGAAGGAGAGGGCAGAGGGTGTTTTAATATCTGTAGATGGTGAGGAGAGGGTAATTAAAGGTGATGGGATCTTCATAAGTATAGGGCATGAACCAAACTCCCAGTTCCTGGAGGGTAGTGGGGTAGAGTTAATCAATGGATTTGTAAAGGTGGACAGGGAGTGTAAAACCAATATTGAGGGTATATTCGCCTGTGGAGATATCACTGGAGGGGTTCTACAGGTTTCAAAGGCTGTTGGTGAGGGGGCTGTTGCAATGGCAGCTGTTGTAAAGTATCTAAATAAAAGTTATCTGTAGAGGTGTAGAGGAGTCTCCCTTCTGAACTTGTTCAACTCTGCAAGTACTGCATCTAGATCCTTCTCATCGATGTACTTTTTATCCTCAAGTATTGCCCTGTGGAGGGCTGGTTTTAGGAACTTCTCCTTTATATCCCTTCCACTCATACCCTTGGTCTTCTCTACGTACTTTCTTAAATCTGCCCTGATCTCTAGAGGCATCTTTTTCCTGTAGAGTTCCATGATCTTCAATCTCTCCTCGTCTCCAGGTAATTCAAACTTTATCTCCTCCTCGAATCTACTTCTTATGGCACTGTCCAACATCTCTGGGTTGTTGGTAGCTCCTATGGTAACCACTCCGTCGTTGTCGTGTATACCGTCTAACTCTGTAAGTAGTGCATTTACCACCTCTGATACGTCACCTCTCAGTGACTGGTACTGTCTACTTAGGGCTATTGCATCTAACTCGTCTATGAATACAATACATGGTTTGTTCTCCAGTGCCCTACTGTACAACTGCTCTATCTGTTTGGCACCGTCTCCAACGTGCTCCCCTATTAACTCTGTGGCCTTGATGAGGTAGAGTGGAACGTCAGTTTCAGTGGCTAGAGCCCTTGCCATCAGTGTCTTCCCTGTTCCAGGAGGTCCGTAAAACAGTATGTTCTTTGGAGCCCACTCTCCAAATAATTCAGGCTGTTTAAGATACTTTATAATAATTCTACACTTCTTCTTTGCATGTTCCTGACCTATAATATCCTTGAATCTCGCCTTTTTAAAGGACCTACTACCCATCTCTCTATCGGTTATTATCTTGAATAAAGTATCCCTTGTAATTATACCTCCATCAGCAGGATATGTGGATACAACTTTGAAGGCGTAATCTGGGATGATGGTGTTGTCAAAGAGGTAGTCTCCCTCCTTTACAGTCTCGCCTTCCCACTGCTCTCTCGCATATACGTTAAAGAGGGTAGGATCCTCGATGGTAACCTTGAAGTTCTCACTGTTTATCTTAATTGGGAATCCCACAGGTTTTATGATGACGTACTTTAAAGCTATAACTTTATCAGAGATCTTCGCAGTTTCAGAAACTAAGGACTTTATCTTTATGGTACCAAGGTTTATCCTGTTCATGTGAAAACACCTCGCCATTTCTCACAATCCTAGATAATCCACATATTATATAAGTACTGTGCAATTTATATACTTTTACATATGGATCAGGTATAAGTACTCATGGTGTGAGGATGGACCCTACAATTATCTTTTGGCTGTTTTTTATCCTTATTCTTCTATACTCCCACAGTACCTATAGATGGAGGCAGATCCAGAGGTACAACTGCATAAAGAAGCTGGAGAAGGAGAGGAAAACCAGGGTAATTGTAATGATACATAGGCAGGAGCAGTTGGCATTTTTGGGCATCCCCATCTATAGATTTATTACCATAGAGGACAGTGAGGAGATACTTAGGGCCATAAGGATGACACCTGATGACATGCCTATTGACCTTATACTCCATACACCTGGAGGATTGGTGCTGGCCAGTGAGCAGATAGCCATGGCACTGAAGGAGCACAAGGCTAAAACTACAGTCATCGTGCCACACTACGCCATGAGTGGAGGTACTCTAATAGCCCTGGCTGCAGACGAGATCATCATGGATAAAAATGCTGTCCTGGGACCTGTAGATCCCCAGATAGGGAACTATCCAGCGGCCTCTATCCTGAAGGTGGTGGAGACCAAGTATATAGATCAAGTTGATGACGAGACCTTGATACTTGCAGATATCTCTCGGAAGGCTATAAAACAGGTAAAGGAGTTTGTGTATAACCTTTTAAAGGATAAGATGCCAGAGGAGAGGGCTCGGGAGGTTGCAGAGATCCTCTCCACAGGGAAATGGACCCACGACTATCCCCTTACAGTGGATAAGTTGAGGGAGTTGGGAATAGAGGTGAATACCAACGTTCCAAAGTTGGTGTATCAACTTCTAGACCTATACAAGCAGCCAACAACCCAGAGGCCCTCTGTACAGTATATCCCTGTACCCTACAGGAAGGTGGACCATGTTAAGGGTAAGGTTTAAGGATGGGAGGGTATACAACCTCTATGTTGCAGATAACTTTTTTAAGAGAGCTCTGGGACTGATGTTCAGGAATATAGGGAAAAATGAGGGTATGATATTTTTCTATAAGAGGCGGAAACTCCACATCCATACATTCTTTATGAGGTTCCCAATAGATGTTATATTTTTAGAGGATAAGGAGGTTGTAGAGGTGGTTAGGAACCTTAAACCCTGGAGGACCTACAGGTCCAAGGTATACTCCAACGCCATGATAGAGATTAGAAGTGACGACACCTTAGAGGTAGAGGTGGGGGATAGGGTGGAGTTTATAGGGTCTAAAAATTTAAGAGAGTAGGAAGGATAACAAAAGAAGAGCAATCAAAGACTGAGAGATAATCAATGTCACAACTATTTTAATATTAACTAAGAGTATAATCCTAAAAAAGAGGTGAATTCTATGGTAGAAAGAAAGATAGCCAAAGTCTGGGAGCAAGGTGCAAGTAGAAGCAAATGTATCATCCTTCCCAAGGAATTCTGTGAAAAGTTGGGAATAAAGGGGGGGAGCTATGTTGAGATAACAATGGAAGGGGACAAAATAGTTATAAGACCTATTTAATTTTTCCATCCCTTAACTACTACTATAGGTGTATGCTCCATCTTCTCCAGTAACTCCTCAGATATTTCAAAGGTGCCACACCTCTCCCTGTACTGATGGATAGACTTTAAGGGATCTGCCCGGCACCTATCTGAAACCTCTGCAATATGAAGTATCTCCTCCAGGGAGTATTTTTTATAGACCTTATTTCCAGCTATAGCCAGGGGTGTGGCCCCACATAATCCCCCAATCTTCAACACACCTGCCAACTTACCTAGGATATACCCCATAACCCCTATGCCAGATACTATTCCCCCTATGGCACAGGGTAGGGCAGTGACATACCACCTGAGGAACCTGTAGGTGGCGTCGGTATCCACCACCATAACCACAACATCCACCCCTAACTCCCTCTTTATTACAGAGTGTATCCTCTCTGCAGACCTCTCAGGATCCCTTGGAAGTAGAACGGCGTAGGAGCCTGGTACGTTAGTTAGATCCACCCCACCCTCTGAGGCAGGTTTCAAGGCATATAGAAGCCCTACCTTCTCTATGACAACCTGCTTATGTCTCAAGGTCTCCTCCCTAGGCATCCTCCTAAGGTTCTCTATTCTATCTGGCCTCGTTCTCAGGAGGGGTCCTAGTATATACCCCCACACATATTTAGACCAGAGGTAGCAGAGGTACGCCAGAGGCCCCACCTTCACCTCCCTCTCATCAACGAGGTTACCCTCTCCAGTGGCAATAAATTTCTCACTAACTACAACAAAGTCCCCATCTTCCAACTTTAAACCCCTCTTAACCTCCCTCTTTAGAGAGGTGACAATAACCTCTAAGTAGTCCTCCCCCCTCCTAAGGTATCTGGTCTTTACAGGTATTGCCTCAACTATACTCCCTACCTCCTCCTGTTGTATTCCCGAATACATTCAATTACATCTTCGACTTTTCCATCTGTTTTAATGCCGTTGGGATCGTAGTGGACCCTTGAAGCCCTGAAGCCCCTCTCCCTTAACATCTCCACTATCGCCCTAACAGGGGGCACATGTTCCCTTATGGCGCTGCATATCCTGTGGATGTTGTAGCAGCCTATTACATTTCCAACTGTACACTCCTGGTAGATCTCCTCCAGTATCTTTATACTTCTCTTAGAGTAACCCCTCTCCTGGGCAATTCTCAGGGCATCCTTAACAGTCTCTATATCACTTATCTCCCCAAGGTAAAATAAACCTCCAAATCCCCTCTCAAAACCCTCCTCTCTCTTTCTCACAACCTTCTCCTCATTCTCTATCTTAACATACCCCAACCTCTCCATAGCCTCATCTGCCCTCTTTGCCCCCCTCTCTGTAACTAAGAAGGTTCTTATATAGTGATCTGTGAAGTGGGAGAGAATAGGCCTAAGACCTATGTCGTACTTCCCTGCAACTCTAATGGCATAACCTATTAGCAGCCTCACTGCCAGCTCCTTATCACCAGGTAGTGGGATGGCGTCGTAGTTTCTAATACAGGCCTTTCTATAGGAACCATAGAGGACCGCAGTATCTGTGGCAGTCATGGCTATTATACCGTCCCTTGTAATACAACTACGGATGGCACTGTCCAGATAGGGATTTGGAGATCCAAAGGGATCTATATCTACAAGGTTAAAGGTTCGAAAGTGTTCTGAGAGGAGGACATTTGCATCCTTGTTAAACACCTTCACATTTTCCAGGTTGTTCAACTTTACATTCTCCTTAATAGCCTCATAGGCATGGGGGTTGATATCGTTGATAAATACCTCCACCTTACCAGAGGGGTTTATCAACTCCTTGGCGTACCTTATCCCCCTGACACCACTACCTCCCAGGGGATCACATACAAGGAACCTCTCCCTCTTGAATCTATTTAAAAAACTCTGTACTACAGCAACAGATATATCCCTGTTAACTGCCATCTTGGGATTGTAGAACACCTTATCTTTTTTTGTTATACTTCTCTCCCCTGGCACCTTTATCTTTACATACCCTTCTACCACATCCTCCATGGATATCCCTCTGAGAGAGAAGTTGTTATTTATAGTAATCATATTAATTATTAGAATCTGAGATAGGTAATAGTTATGTTAGAGAGGATTTTAGAAATATTAAGGGAGAACGGTATCAAGGAACTTAGGCCTCCTCAGAAGAGGGTCTTAGAGAGGGGTTTACTGGATAAGGGGAAAAACTTTCTCATCTCCATACCTACAGCCAGTGGGAAAACACTTATAGGGGAGATAGCACTCTTGAATCACCTCCTAGAGGATAGAAATAAGAAGGGTTTATTTATCGTCCCCTTGAAGGCACTGGCCTCTGAGAAGTATGAAGAATTCAGGAGGAAGTACGAGAGATATGGTATAAAGGTGGCACTTTCCATTGGAGACTACGACGAGGAGGAGGATCTTGAGGATTACAACATAATAATCACCACTGCAGAGAAGCTAGACTCCCTTATAAGGCATAGGGT
>DQVW01000092.1 GCA_015661555.1 Methanothermococcus okinawensis | reverse complement strand
GATTTGAACCCCTGAACCCCTACGGGACTAGGCCCTCAACCTAGCGCCTTTGGCCAGGCTCGGCAACCCCCGCTTAAAATAGGCACTATCTAATACTAAGTAGTAGTATATAAACATTTCGGCGAAAAGTATTTATATGAGATACCATATCTAAGAAGTGTGGGGTGTGCCGAGGTGGCTTAGCCTGGTTATAGCGCTCGGCTCATACGGATTATTCCCAAGGTCTCTCCTTGGGTCCGGGGAAACCGAGAGGTCGAGGGTTCAAATCCCTCCCTCGGCACCACTTATTCCTTTTTTCCTCCAGAGGATGCCTCTTCTCTGAGTTCCTCTTTCCTTTCCTCCTCTTTTTCCCTTACACACTCCTCAGGTTTTACCCTGGCTACTACTATATATCCAGTATGTCCTATCATCCTTGGGGAGGGTCTGGCACCTTTTTCCGATATCTCTATATCCCTCACTAGACATTCCACAGTTCTAATCTCCATAAATCCATGCTTTTTTAAGGCCTCAACACTCTTTTTCGCCTGTTCAATGTAGGGTACGTATATTGCAATCCTACCCTTGGCCTTGTTGAGGGCTTTTTTTGCATGTTCTACAACGTTCCAGGGATCTGGGAGATCCAGTACCACCACATCTACGTTCCTCTCCTCTATACCCTGGGTAACATCCCCTATCTTCTGGATAACGTTGTACAGTCCATCCTCCTCTTCCTCCCCTTCCTCTACAGTATCCTCCTCATCTAGTCCTATTATCTTCTGCCCCCTCCTTACCAGTCCAAGGGCTGCTAAATTCTCCCTTGCCACCTTTGCAAATTCAGGTCTCTTCTCGTAGGTGATAACCTTACCTCTCTTTCCAACGGCATTTGCAAGGTAGATAGTTAGGGCTCCAGATCCTGTACCTGCCTCTACAACTGTCTCCCCATCTGCTATTCCACAGTAGGTGAGTATGATACCTATGTCCTTAGGTAGTAGTGTAGTTACCCTTCTCTTCATCTTTTTAACTACGTCGTATAGGGTAGGTTCCAGGAGATAGAAGGTATGACCCTTATGGGATTTTAATACACTACCCTCTTTTACACCCTTTAGATCAACTACACCTAGGTCGTTACCAAACCTTTCAACATCCTTCTTCAGCAGATACTTCTTCCCCCTCTCATCTACCAGAAGTTTCTTCCTCAAGGCTTTCACCACCCCAGCTTTTTATATCAACCTCTTCTGGATATAACTCTCGTTTTTAGATATCTCTCCATTTTTCAATACACTTCTCAACATATTCTGGGAGGTCTTCCAACACTTCCTGGCAATCTCTGGCAACTCCCCATGTTCCTTTATGTAATTCCTCAGGTAGTTTATAGTAACCCTGTCACTGGGATATCCACTTCCAATCTCCCCGTATATCTTCTTGTAGTGGTCTATTATCCTATCCCTGGTAACCTTTGCCACAATGGAGGCGGCAGAGACGATCTTGTACTTGTCGTCGGCCTTGTGCTCAGCAATTATCTCGATATTGTTGTCGTAGGTTATCAACCTAGATTTGATCTTATTTGAGAAGGCCCTCCTGTTACTACAGCAGGCATCTATATATATCTTCACTCTCTTGTTGTAGTGGGCAGAGATCTCCCCCTCCTCGTCTATCCTGTACTCCTCCCTGAGAACACTGTTTATAAGTTTTGAGAACATCCCAATCTCTATGTTGTCCAGATTACTCCTCTTTATCATCTCATCTATATCCTTTGCCTCAAGGACTATGGTTTTAACCTCGTATCTACTAACTATCAAGTTGTACAGTTCATTTCTCTTTCTCTTGTTTAACCTTTTACTGTCCCTTATACCCCACCTGTTAAACTCCTCTAGATCACTCTCCCTAGCCTTTACAAGGGCTATTACCATGGGACCTAGAACAGGCCCTCTACCAGCCTCATCTAATCCAAGTATTACTGTCTCCTCCTCCATTCTAGACCTCTTATTTTTTATATAGGTTTTTCAACATAACTATTGTAATGATGATTATTTATAAAATTGGTGGTTTTTAATGGGGATAAAAAAGCTCCTTTCCAAGAGAGGACAGTTGAGCTTGGAGTTTACCCTTCTCATGTTGGCAGTTGTC
This sequence comes from Methanothermococcus okinawensis, assembly GCA_015661555.1. Classification (GTDB taxonomy): domain Archaea; phylum AGJL01; class Methanococci; order Methanococcales; family Methanococcaceae; genus Methanofervidicoccus; species Methanofervidicoccus okinawensis_B. The sequence continues at coordinate 1,319 of DQVW01000092.1, read as the reverse complement.
ACTGCAGCTGTAGTTGTAGGATACCATATGATAAAAACTTCCCTCCACGTTAAAAACGCCTCGATAGAGATGATAAATACTACCTCTAGTGCCACACTTCAAGTATTAAGTAAGGTATAGGGAAAGTATGAAGAAGTTGTTAATAGGTATTGCAGGGATGCCAGGATCTGGTAAAAGTGCTGTGTTCCAGGTGGCACCTAAGTTGAAGGTCCCAGTAGTCTCTATGGGAGATATTGTTCGTCAGGAGACTTTAAAGAGAGGGCTGGAGTTAACACCTGAAAATGTGGGGAATACCGCTGTAGAGTTGAGGAAAAAATATGGGGAGGAGGCTATAGCGGTATACTGTCTTAAACATATAGAGGAGAAGTACAAGGACGAGGATATTGTTATTATAGAGGGAGTAAGGAGTATGTACGAGGTGGATTACTTCAGAAAACACTATCCCCTTACCATCGTTGCGATCCACTCCTCCCCTAAAACAAGATTTAAAAGGCTAAAAAAGAGAAAGAGGGAAGACGACACCTCTGAGTGGAAGGCCTTCGTTGAGAGGGATATGAGGGAGTTAGGTTTTACCCTTGGTAACGTTATAGCCCTGGCTGACTACATGATCGTCAACGAGACAGATTACAACACCTATCTGAAGAACTTGGAGGATGTTCTGAGAAAAATAGTACTCTCCTGGAGGAAGGGGGATAAAAGTGGCGAGCCCGGAGGGATTTGAACCCTCGACCACGGGGTCCGAAGCCCCGCATTCTATCCAGGCTAAACTACGGGCCCATACTTTTAGGGGATTATATTTTTTACCTTACCTCTCTATATATTTTTAACGGTGTAACTATGTGTGGGATAATAGGATACCTTGGAGATAAAAAGGCCTCTGAGATTCTACTTAGGGGTTTGAAGAGGTTGGAGTACAGGGGGTATGACAGCTGTGGTATCGGGGTTGTTGAGGGGGGCAGGCTAATAGTGAAAAAAGGTGTTGGTAAGGTAGATGAAGTCTCCAAAGGTGAGAACTTTCTGGAGGTAGATGGGAAGGTAGGTATTGGACATTCAAGATGGGCAACCCATGGAGGTATAACGAAGGAGAATGCCCATCCCCATACAGACTGTAAAGAAGAGTTGGCTGTTGTCCACAATGGAATAATCTCCAACTACAGGGAGTTAAAGGAGGAACTTATTAAGAGGGGGCATGTCTTCAAGTCCCAGACAGATACTGAAGTTATACCCCATCTCATCGAGGAGGAGCTAAAGAGGTTGAATAAATCCCACATCTCCCAGGAGGAGTATATCGAAGCTGTAAAGAGGGCTATAAAGAGACT
>DQVW01000001.1 GCA_015661555.1 Methanothermococcus okinawensis | reverse complement strand
TCCCAGTGGGCATTTTCCACAACTACTAAATCCCCCCTCTTTAACACAGGGTACATACTGTTGGACACCACCACATTTACATGGGTCCAGACAATAATAAAAACTATAAGAAATATCCCCCATTCTATAACATCCTTCTTTTTAACTATGTTATCACCTAGAGTCCTTTATGGTTAAAAATTACTGTTGTTGTAAAAAAACATTTAAAGGTGATAGGATGTCCAAAGATGTTAAGCTTACCAAGATGGTAAAACTTCACGGTTGAGCATGTAAACTTCCCAACGCCCAGTTGGAGTGCCTTCTAAGTGGGGTAATCTCAGAGGGGGATTTAAAGGATGTCTACGTGGGACCAGGGGATGACGGGGCGGTGGTCTTGAGGGGTGACATGGCCATAGTAAAGACTGTGGATGTCTTCACACCTATAGTAGACGATCCCTATATCCAGGGGAAGATTGCGGCCTGTAACTCCACAAGTGATATCTACGCCATGGGAGTACTTGACATAACTGGAGTACTGGTTATAATGGGTATACCAGAGAACCTTCCACTGGAAATTTCAAGGGAGATGTTAAAGGGGTTTCAGGACTTCTGTAGGGAGGAGGGTACCAGTGTAATAGGGGGACATACCATCCTCAACCCATGGCCCCTTATAGGGGGTGCTGTGATAGGTGTGGGAAGGAAGGAGGAGATAGTTACAAAGGGGGGAGCTAGGGAGGGGGATAGGATAGTGCTTACAAAACCTCTAGGTACTCAGACTGCAATGGCACTTTCAAGGGTAGAACCGGAGTACCTCTCACTAATGGAGATGGAGGAGAGGGAGAGGGAGTGGATAGTAAATAAGGCTATAGAGTTGATGACTCTCTCCAACAGGAGGGGGCTTCTGGCCCTCAGGGAACTTGAGAGAGAGGTTGGAAAGAGGGTATGTCATGCAATGACTGATATCACAGGTTTCGGTATACTTGGCCATGGAAATGAGATGGCAAGGGAGAGTAAGGTGGAGATAGAGATACATACACTTCCTGTGATAAAGGGAACTGAGCGCCTAGCTCCCCTCTTTGGACATCCACTCTTGGAGGGTTATGGGGCAGAAACTGCTGGGGGTCTCTTCATGTCTGTAGAGGGAGAGTACGTGGAGGATCTTATTGAGAAACTTAGGAAATATGGATGTTATGGATTTGAAGTTGGAGAGGTTAAAAGATCGGGCGTTGGGAAGGCCTATCTAAGTAAGGATGTGAAGATAGTAGGTGTTAAGTAGGACATCCCGAACCTGAAAAGGAGGGATGTCCAAAGCATCCTTTTTAGGTGGAAAGGTGATACTTGTTACAGGTGGTGCTGGATTTATAGGTAGTCATGTGGTAGACCTCCTAGTTGAAAACCACTACAACGTTACTGTTTTAGACAACCTTACCACTGGGAGTATTGAGAATCTCAACAAAAAGGCCAGGTTTATAAAGGGGGATGTAAGGGATGAAAACCTGGATTTTAGGGATATAGAGGGGGTTATACACCTAGGTGCCCAGGTGAATGTTAGAACATCCCTGGAGAGACCACTCTACGACTGCGATGTAAATGTCCTGGGAACCCTAAATATACTGGAGACCATGAGAAGATACGACGTGGAAAAGATAGTTTTTGCCTCCTCCGTTGCAGTGTATGGAGATCCCCAATATCTTCCAGTGGATGAGGAACACCCTAAAAAACCCCTAAGCCCCTATGGGTTAAGTAAGTATTGCAGTGAGAGGTATATAGAGTTATACAGGGATCTCTACGGGATAGACTACACCATTTTAAGATACTCTAACGTCTACGGGGAGAGACAGGATCCCAGGGGAGAGGCTGGAGTTGTAAGTATCTTCATAGAGAGTATGCTAAGGGGGAAAACACCTACCATCTACGGGGATGGGTATCAGACTAGGGACTTTGTATATGTGGGAGATGTTGCAAGGGGTACCCTTATGGCTTTAAATTGGAAAAATAAGGTGGTAAATATTGGAACTGGGAGGGAGACTACTATCAATCACCTCTACAGTGTAATAGCAGATATTTTAAACTTTAAGGAGAGGCCTCTATACGCAGATCCTCGAGAGGGGGAGATATACAGGATGGTGGTAAGTATAGATAGGGCTCTAGATCTTCAGTGGAGACCTACCGTTGATTTAAGGGAGGGTATCAGGAGAACTGTGGATTGGATGAAGAGGTACTTGAAAATTTAATTCCTACCAACTCCAAAGTACTTAAATCCAAGCCTCTTTATCTTCTCCCTATCCAGAATATTTCTACCGTCAAATACAACTTTCTCCCTTACTAGATTTCCTATTTTTTCCCAGTCCTCCTCCCTTAATTGGGGATATTCAGTTGTAATTATAACCCCATCAACATCCTTTACAGCTTCATAGAGATCGTCCAAGACGTAGAGGTTGTATCCATAGTAGGCCTTTGAGTTATTTAACCTGTATCTCTCTATGGCATTTTCCCTGGCCTTCTCTACGTAATCGTAGCATTTAACTATACATCCCTCCTTCAGTAGTAGGTCTATCAGTTTTATCCCTCTACTCTCCCTTAAATCATCTGTGTTAGGTTTAAAGGCCAACCCCAGCACTGCAAAGGTCTTTCCATTTAGATCTCCATAGTACCTCTTTATCTTGTTTAAGAACCAGCATATCTGTTCCTCATTTACCTCCTCTGTAGCTTTTATTAACTTAGGTTCAATACCTCTACTTTCAAACTGTCTAATAAGTGCCTTAACGTCCTTTGGGAAGCAACTACCTCCATATCCAATACCTGCATTTAGAAATTTATTCCCTATCCTCTCATCTAGTCCCAGGGCCCTACTTATAGTATTAATATCGCCCCCAACTACATCTGCCAACCTGGCAATCTCGTTTATAAAGGATATCTTTGTTGCAAGGAAGGCGTTGGCAGCGTACTTTATCAACTCTGCACTCTCCCAATCTGTTATAACAAAGGGCACCCCCCTATCCAGGAAGTAACTGTATATCTCCTTCATAACCTCTATAGGTTTAGGGTTGTTTAAATCCCCAAATCCTAATACTATTCTATCGGGGTTGAAGAAGTCCCTAAGAGCTATTCCCTCCCTTAAAAACTCTGGATTTGAAACTACGTCAACGTTGTAGTCCTTCAATCTCTCCTTGATCTTTCTACTTGTTCCCACTGGGACTGTAGATTTTACAACGATTACCCTGTATCTATCGTCAAGATGTCTCTTTATAGACTCTACCGCAGAGTAGATAAATCTTAAATCAGCATTTCCATCTTTATCTTGGGGAGTTCCAACACATAGAAAAATTACATCGGTATCTTTTATCTCCTCATAGGATGTGGTAAATCTCAGGTTTTTTCCAAGGTGCTTTTTAAGCATCTCCTCTAAACCCTCCTCATACAGAGGAGATATGCCCCTGTTGAGAAGTTTTACCTTCCTCTCATCTATGTCTATACCAACAACCTCGTAACCAAACTCAGCCAGCCCTACACTTTGAATTAACCCTACATAACCAGTTCCCACTACAGATATCTTCAAATTACCACCTATTAGTGTTCAGGGGCATTTTTAGAATAATAATTATAAGCTCTTTTCCTTTTAAACTCCACAAGTTTTCTAATAGTATCTAGATCCACACCCTCTCCTAGAGAGAGATACCCATTTCTATAGGCCCTCTCCACAAATCCCTCTCCCCAGGGAGATCTTACAAGTAGGGTGGAGTACTCAGGGGGTGTTCCTACATTTCCCACGGAGATATCTGAGGTAACCCCTGTAAAGTCCCTACAAACCTTGCAACCTACTCTAACTGCATGTTCAATATCTTTTAGGTTAAATCTAACAATATCTCCATTTATAAGGATGACTCTTAACTCCCCCTTTACTATCTCCATCTTCTTCACTGTCCAGGGTTCAATGTTCCTCTCTTCAAGTATCTTTATCATCTTGGGGTAGTCGTAGGTCTCAAAACAGAAGAGTCCTATCTTCAGTCTTATGGCTTCTTTAAAGGGTCCCAACAGGTCGTTGTTTGAGGACATTATCTGATATAGGGCATTCATTACACAGGGGGTTCCCACTACTGCTAATTTTCTAAGTTTTTTATCCATCACAGCCTCTTTAAGGGGTTTAAGTATAGGTACCTTCCAGTGGTATTTACTCCCTGCAGCCTCTATGACCTCCTCCTTGGTGGTGGCTAGATAGGGTTCAGGTTCCAAGGTCCATTTGTCCACCATCATTACCAGGGCTCCATCTATAAGTCCTTCCTCAAAGGCATTTGCAAGTATTGCAGTTACTACCCCTCCATGTTGGGCGTTTTTTACCTCGATCTCTGCCTTGGCCCTGAATTTTTTCAAAATATGCCCTAGACCAGAGTTGATATCTGGGATGTGAGATTTCTCAGTTCTTGGGCAGGCGTCGTAGCAGGCGCCACATCTTACATCGTAAAGCGCAGTTTTACAGAACTCTGCAGATACTGGATGTTCTATATCCTCCACAGCTACTATGGTACAACCACATCCATTACATAGAAACTTTACAGGACTCTCCTCCTTGAAGTATATGTTATCCACAGGACATACTGCAACACAGGCCCCACATCCTGAGCATATATTCCTATCCCACACTTCCTCCTTTAGGTTCAAATAACTCTTCATCCCTTCCACCTTTTCTCCTTATCTCAAATCTGGAGTGTACAACTTTCCAAAGGGTCTCTTGGACACCGGTGCTATCTTGGTATACTTAGAGTTTATCAGCTTCTCCTTTACCCTTTCATTTAAATTAAAATAATTACAGAACTCCTCGATGTAGCCCTTTATCTTCTCCCTATCCTCTTCTGTAAATTCCTTGATATCCGCTGCCACACCAAGTTGATACTCATCCACCTCTCCTCTAATATAGATACTTCCCCCGTGGATACCTGTCCCTATCATCCTCCCCCTGATCTTACCAAGGTCTCTACCCTCCCTATCTATATTTAAAACCAGAATCATACCACCAGCCATGTACTCCCCCAAGAAATCCTTAGCTCTACCCCCTATAACCAGTACTGGAAACTTATCTTTGTACTCCTTCATATGGATACCACTTCTATAGCCAACGTCATCCCTTACAAATATCTTACCTCCCCTCATGGAGTGGCCAGTTACATCCCCTCCACTTCCATGGATTATAATCTTACCGTCATCCATGGTGTTTCCCGGGGCATGCTCTGTATTGCCGTAGACAATAATTGTAGGGCCACTCATAAACATTCCAAGGTCTCCTCCAGGCACTCCGTAGATCTCTATAGTTAGATCCTTCTTCCGAATACCGTTTCCTATATACCTCTGCCCCAGAACATTTTTCAATATGATCTTTTTTACCCTGGGGTTTTTATTCAGTACCTCATGGATTTTTTCATTTAACTCCCTGTAGTTCATATCCTTGGCATCTATTACTACAACCTCCTCATTCTCCATAACTTCCACCTTAAAAAATAAGATTAGAATCCTGCATGTTTAATCCCTAAAGCCTTTAACTCTACCTCGTTTAACCCAACACCTCTCAATCTATCCCTGTTCCCCCTTAAACTCTCTATGGCGTTGATCCCTGCCGCTCCAAGTAACTCCTTAAGTTCCAAGGTCCAGGCCTTAATAAGATTTGCCACCCTTCTAGCACCCTCCTCCACATCTAACCTTTCAACTAACTCAGGCTTTTGAGTTGCAATACCCCAGGCACACTGTCCTGTATAACATCTACCACATACCCTACAACCTAGGGCTATCAAGGCTGCAGTTCCAATGTAGACGGCATCTGCCCCTAGAGCTATGGCCTTAAACACATCTGCAGAACTTCTAATACCCCCACTGGCTATGATACTTATCTCGTTTCTAACACCCTCCTCCCTAAGTCTCTCGTCAACTGCTGCAATTGCCATCTCTAGTGGTATCCCCACATGGTCCCTGAATACCTTTGGAGCTGCCCCTGTACCTCCTCTAAATCCATCTATTACCACTGCATCTGCATCGGAGGTTGCAATACCATTTGCAATAGCTGCCACGTTATGTACCGCTGCAATCTTAACAAAGACAGGCTTCTTCCACCTAGTAGCCTCCTTTAAACTCCTTACCAGCTGTGCAAGATCCTCTATGGAGTAGATGTCGTGGTGTGGAGCTGGAGATATGGCATCTGTACCCTCGGGAATCATCCTCGTCATGGACACCTCTGCAGTTACCTTCTCCCCTGGGAGGTGGCCTCCAATTCCAGGTTTTGCACCCTGACCTATCTTAATCTCGATGGCAGCCCCCCTGTTTAAGTAATCCACATCTACACCAAATCTACCACTTGCCACCTGGGTGATTATATGATCTGCATAGGGGTAGAGTGCTCTATGGAGCCCCCCCTCTCCAGAACCCATGTAAGTTCCACACTCCTTGACAGCCTTTGCCATGGCCAGGTGGGCGTTGAGAGAGAGGGCTCCATAGGACATATGAGCTATCATAATAGGTGTCTCCAACTTTAAATTAGGGGCTATTTTAGTTTTTAACTTGGCCTTCTTAATCTTCTTACCATCTACCTCCTCCTCTACAAATTCAAACTCCAACTTCTTAGGTTTCTTCCCTATGTAGGTCCTTAGCTCCATAGGCTCTCTGAGAGGATCTATAGGTGGGTTGGTTACCTGACAGGCATCCAACACTATACGGTCGAAGTAGATGGGATAGTCCATGGCATTTCCAGTGGCACTTAGTAGTACACGGCCAGTTTTTGACTGGTTAATAATATCCTCCCTTACCTCAGCCGTCCAAAGTGGATGGCTTCTCCAACAGGTGGTATTCTCTCTTACAGTTATGGCATTTCTTGGACACATAACTACACATCTCTGACAGGCCCCACACCTGTTGGAGTATATGACTATCCTATCTCTCTCCTTCCTGTATACTCCCCAGGAACACTCCTCTACACATCTCCCACAGAGCATACACTTCTCTCTATCTATCTCTACCTTAAACTTTGGTGGAACTGCTGAGGGTATCATCTTACACTCCTCCTCCTAGTTTTACTCTAACCTTACAATTATAGGGGTCCCGGCATCAGGCATCTCCACCTTGTCTAACTCTGGACATATCCTCCTTATGGCAGCCTCCTCACTGGATACAAATACCAGGTCGTCCTTCTCAGCTGCTACAAGGGGTCTAAGTTTTACCCTATCTGTTAACCCAATCAGGGTGTTGTTCTCCTCTATTTCCCCGTTCATAAACACCATGCCCTCATGGGTCCCTACCACTATGGCGAAGGGTCCATTTAAAGCTGCTGGACCGTAGGTCATCCTTATAGCCTCATGTATTTTCCTCTCCTCCTCTTCCATCCTATCTATCTCGTCCCAGAACTTAGGCGCTATGGCACTTAGGGCGTACTCTACAGGTAGTCTATGTTTTCTAATAAGTAGGTCGAAGATATAGGCTACAACCTCTGTATCTGTAAACATCCTACACTTATAACCGAAACTCTCTACGTATCTCTTGTTTGTACCGTAACTTGTTATCTCACCGTTGTGTACCACAGACCAGTTGAGGATGTTGAAGGGATGGGCACCTCCCCACCAACCCCTGGTATTCGTTGGATACCTTGCATGACCTAACCACATATAACCCTCGTACTCCTCTAACCTGTAGAACTCAGCCACCTCCTTAGGCCACCCTGTAGCCTTGAAGACCCCTAGATTTTTACCACTGGAGAATACAAAGGCCCCGTCAACCTTGTCATTTATCTCCATTACTATGTTAACCATTAGGTCGTTTTCAATATCCCTGTAGGAGTCGTGGAAGTGGTAGAAAAACCTCCAGGGGATGAACTCCTTTTTCAAAACCCCCTCCTTCACTGGAATCTCCTCGTCTTTAACTACAACTCCATACATCCCCAGTATACTCTTTACCCTGTCTATTATCTTGTGATAGGTAGGTGTGTTCTTTAGAAATACATGTAAGGCGTAGCAGTCCTTGTAATCTGGGTAGATTCCATAACCTACATAGCCAGAACCTTGACCGTTACCCCTCTCCTTTAAACTGTCCAAGGCTATTGCAATCTTATCTCCCCTAATCATTCTCTTCTTCCTGCTAATAAAACCGATAATTCCACACATATTTAACCCCCCAACTGTGGATAAAAAGGGTTAATTCTTATAAAAAATATTTATATTATAAAAGTTTTATTATGATTTTACCATGGGTTACGAGAGGATATATGACAGTAGGACAGTTGAGAGAGGGAAGAGGTACTATCGGAACAACCTGGTCAAGTACTGTGTAAAGTTTGACAACAAACTCTACGGTAAGGTATTGGGGGGAGAACTATACAGTACCGTTATAGATCTCAGGGATTACTCAGGTATCTGCACCTGTCCCTACAGGTACAACTGTAAGCATGCCTATGCACTAATTGAAGCCTTCTTAAATGGAGACTATATAGATGGAGACAGGATATTTGAAGATTTAAAGGAGGAACCAAAGGAGAAGATACTGGAGTTCTTAAAGGAGATAGTTACAAGGTACAACCTATGGGAGGTAATGATCAGGAGGGAGGATAGCCTCCTGGAGGAGGGCCGCTCTATTTTAAAACTTATCCCCTACGAGAGGAAAAATATCTATACATTTAGGTCCTTTCTAAAGAACAGGTTTTTAAAGAATGCCAGGGATGAGGAGTTATTGAAGCTGCTGGAGGAGGTACTGTCCTCTCCCTATTTTGAAGAGGAGGAGTTATACGAGATACTAGACATGATAATCCAGGAGGTATTCAACAGAGATAATAAAGAGGTTATAGAGAGATTGTTTGCCCTGGCTAAGAGATACAATATACTGTGGCTTGTAGAGGAGTACTACTACTAAAAAATTTAAGGGTGATACCTTGGAGGACATACTCTTTAAAGTGGATGATTACGTCTGGGAACTTCCAAAGGGCTATAAGGAATGTATGCGAGTTCCAGGGAGGTTGTATCTAAACGACGTACTTTTGGAACATTTGGAGAGGGAGGTTTTAGAGCAGGTGGCAAATGTGGCCTGCCTCCCTGGAATTCAGAAGTACTCCCTTGCCATGCCAGACTGTCACTACGGTTACGGGTTCTGTATAGGGGGTGTTGCAGCATTTGATGAGAAAAATGGTGTAATAAGTCCAGGAGGTGTAGGTTTCGATATAAACTGTGGTGTTAGACTTATAAGGACAAACCTTACAAGGGAGGAGATTCAACCCTATATAAAGGAGTTGGTGAGAACCCTCTTTAGAAATATACCTTCAGGTCTAGGTAGTAAGGGGAAGATAAAGTTAAGTAAGAAGGAGATAGACGAGGTGCTGGAGGAGGGTGTCTACTGGGCAGTGGAGAATGGCTACGGGTGGAGAAGGGATATCAAGTACATAGAGGATAAGGGCTGTATAAGGGAAGCCGATGCCTCCCTGGTATCTGACAGTGCTAAAAAGAGGGGACTACCTCAGCTAGGTACCTTAGGTAGTGGTAACCACTTCCTAGAGATCCAGTACGTGGATAGGGTATTTGACGAGAGGGCTGCAAAGGTATACGGTGTGGAGGAGGATCAGGTTCTAGTAATGATACACAGTGGTTCAAGGGGGTTAGGCCATCAGATATGTGCAGATTACCTTAGATATATGGAGAAGGCTGCTAAAAAGTACGGTATAAAACTGCCAGATAGGCAATTGGCCTGTGCCCCAATAACCTCAGAGGAGGGTATAAGGTACTTTAAGGCTATGAACTGTGGTGCAAATTACGCCTGGGCAAATAGACAACTTATAACCCACTGGGTAAGGGAGAGTTTCGAGGATGTATTGAGAATACCTGCAGAGGATCTTGAGATGGACATTATCTACGACGTAGCTCATAACATAGCAAAGAGGGAGGTACACAGGGTAAATGGCAAGTTGAAGAGGTTGATGGTACATAGGAAGGGTGCTACAAGGTCCTTCGGTCCAGGTTGTGAGGATATACCTGCAAGGTATGAAGGTGTTGGTCAACCTGTTATACTTCCAGGGGATATGGGAAGTGCATCCTACCTTATGCACGGTACAGAGAGGGCTATGAGGGAGACCTTTGGATCCACTGCACATGGTGCAGGTAGGGTACTTAGTAGGGCCAAGGCCCTGAAGATGTACAGTTCAAGGGAGATTAAGAGTAAGTTGGAGAGTATGGGTATATACGTTATGGCCGATTCAAGGGGTGTCCTTGCAGAGGAGTGTCCTGAGGCCTATAAGGACATTGACCTTGTAGCAGACATTGTCCACAATGCAGGACTTTCCTTGAAGGTCTGTAGAATGAGGCCTATTGGTGTCATTAAAGGATAAAGATAAATAACACTAAAAGGAGTTAAAGAATGACTATGGAAGAGGGAGGTAGGAGAAAGGGATTTAAGGTTGTAATGATTGGACCTGAGAACTCGGGAAAATCTGCCCTGGTAAATGCCATCTTTGGGAGGAACATCTCAAGGGTTTCCGAGGTAGGAGGTACTACCAAGAATCCCATTAAGAAGTTCTGGGGGAGGTTGAAGTACGGCAGGTCTAAGAGACGTCCAAAGATGGTAGACCTTATCTTTGTAGATCTAGGGGGGCTCTTTGCAGGTGAGAAGAAATCTCCCGTGATGGTTGGAAAGGTGTTGGAGAGGACATACAGGGAGATAGAGGATGCAAACCTTATTATCCATGTTATAGATGGGGAGAGAGGTCTACTTAAAAGCTTTGAGAAACTACATCACAACCTTAAATTCCGCTGTCAAAAACCTATTATTGTAGTAGTAAACAAGTGTGATCTACTAGATGATACCAGGAGGGAGGAGTTAAGGAGGTACGTGGAGGATAGACTGAGGAACAGGTGTATCTTCACCTCGGCACTGACCTACGAGGGAATACCTGAGCTTATAGGAGCTATTATTCATATTTTAAAAAATATCGATGTAAAGAGACGGTGAGGGTATGGTATTAAAATCTCTCTTCAAAATCCTGAAAGGGGAGGAGGATAAGGTAAATTTTGAAAAGTCTAATAACGACGATATCTTATCAGGAGGGCCGTACGTAGAGATTGATGTGGATGATAACGTGGAAGAGGAAAATATAATTAAGATAAAGGTTCTTGAGTTAGAAAATCGTAAGGATGCCAACGAAATATTGGTCTGGGTGGAGAATGGATGTATAGTAATTGCACATACCAGGAATTTAGAGAGGGAGATAGACGAGAAGTACCTCGAGGTTATTAAATACTTAAAGGATGAGGTTCAAAAGATGAGGGGTATGGTAGTCAAAGTGTGTAATGACAAAATACTGGTTCTACCTAGAAATGTAATAATAGAGAAGGTTGTAAGGAGGGAGAACCAAAGTATCAAGGAGGGAGAAATAAAGAGTTAGTCCCTGGAGTAGATGTATTTGAATATGGCCTTCTGGACATGGAGTCTATTCTCTGCCTCGTCGTATACTACGGAGTGTTCCCCATCTAAAACCTCATCTGTTATCTCCATACCCCTATTTGCAGGGAGGCAGTGCATTACAATGACGTCATCCTTTGCATAACTTAGGAGTTTCTCATTAACCTGGTAGGGAGGGAATACTTTCATAACCTCCTCTAAGCTCTTATTTTTATCACTCATACTTATCCATACATCTGTATATACAATATCTGCATCTTCAACAGCCTCTATTGGATCGTTAGTTAGTGTTAAACTCCCCTCTCCATACCTCTCTATAATCTCAAAACTCTTCTTTACAAACATTCCATTGGGCTCATAACCCCTTGGAGTTGCCACGTATACATCCATCCCAACTAGGGCACCTCCTATCATCAGTGAGTTACATATGTTGTTTCCATCTCCAAGGAAGGAGAGTTTAAGACCTTTAAACCTGCCCTTGTACTCGTATATAGTTAGGAGATCTGCAAGTATCTGGCAGGGATGGGAGAGGTTACTTAGGGCGTTGATAACAGGGATACTTCCATACTCTGCCAACTCCTCCAAGACCCTGTGATCCTTTACCCTTGCAACAACTCCATGGACGTATCTACTTAGAACCCTGGCGGTGTCCTTTACACTCTCCTTCTTCCCAAGGTGGGTTTCTCCAGCGTTTAGTACCAGGGGATGTCCTCCTAACTCCCTTATAGCTATATCAAAACTTATTCTAGTTCTAGTAGAGGGACTTTCAAATATCATGGCTATTGTTTTACCCGCCAGTATAGGTTCCTCCCTTCCTCTATGTTTTTTGAAGTAGAGACCATCCTCGATGATGCTGAGAACATCCTCCCTCTCCAACTCACAGAGTGTTAGTAGATGCATTGGATCACCTCTTATTTTTATAAATAAAAAAATTATAATATCTATATATTAAAATTTACTTAGGTGGTGATCTATGAAGGTCTATATAGAGGGTTATGGATGCACCCTCAACACCGCAGATACTAGAATTATAAAGAACTCATTAAAGCCATTTAAAGATTTCCAGATAGTGGATAGGGTGGAGGATGCAGATGTTGTAGTTATCAACACCTGTGTAGTTAGACTGGAGACTGAGAACAGGATGCTCTCCAGGATCGAGTACTTCAGATCCCTAAACAAGAAGGTGGTGGTAGCAGGGTGTATGCCAAAGGCCCTTAGGGAGAAGGTGGAGGATAAGGCCCACCTCCTTATTATGCCCAGGGAGGCCCATCTAAGTGGGAAGATGATGCACAGGTTCTTCAAAGAGGGGGAGGTATCTAGGCCCTCAAATGTTAATATAAATGACAAGTTGAAGTACTTAAAACCTGAGGGTTTAATCATGCCCCTTCCCATTGCCGAGGGGTGTGTTGGTAGATGTACATACTGTATAGTCAAGGTTGCCCGTGGCGACCTCCTATCCTACGATAAGGACCTCCTAGTTAAAAAGGCCAGGGAGTATGTAGAGGGAGGTGTAAAGCATATACTTATAACAGCCCAGGATACCGCATGCTACGGATTTGACAAGGGCTACACCCTCCCAGATCTACTAGAGGACATTATCAACTCAGTTGAGGGTACCTACACCATGAGGATAGGGATGATGCACGCCAAGAACGTACCTGAGATCATAGACCATCTCCTGGAGTGCTACAAAAGTGATAAGGTTGCAAAGTTCTTACATCTACCTCTTCAAAGTGGAGATGACAAGGTACTAAGGGATATGAACAGGGAGTACACAGTAGACGAATTTATAGAGATAGTTAAGGAGTTTAAGAGAAAGGTGAAGGATCTTAACTTCAACACGGATATTATCGTTGGATTCCCTACAGAGAGTGAGGAGAACTTTGAGAACACCTTGGAGGTACTGAAGAAGATAAGGCCTGACTATATCCATGGAGCTAAATACACCCCAAGGAGACATACACCAGCTGCCAGGATGAAGCAGATAGACACCAAGATAAGAAAGATGAGATCTAGGATCCTAGATAAACTAAGGAGGGAACTTAGTTACGAAAACAACAGGAAGTATATAGGTAAAACCTTGCGGGTACTTATCACAGAGAAGGGGAAGGGTATTGCCCATAACTGTAAGGTGGTGAAGTTTAACTGGGAGGAGGGCTTAAAAGTTGGAGACTTTGTAGATGTGAAGATAACTGATGCCAAGACCTTTGGGTTGTTTGGGAAGGTCCTCCTCTAATTAAAAATGATTATAAATCATGATTATAATCTGTTTTAGAATAAAAGGGAGAGGTGAAAGATATGATAGACAGTCACGTCCACCTTGATACAAGACCCTATGAAGACCTTGAGAGGATGGCACTCTCTCTAGAGGGAGTAATAACCCTGGCCCATGACCCCCTAAAGCCCTACACCATGGATGTACTTAGGGCCCACTTCGACAGGCTGATAGAGGAGGAGGTGGAGAGGGGGAAGAAGAACGGTTTAAAGGTATTTCCCTGCCTAGGTATTCATCCCAGGATGATACCTCCAGATGTAAACTACGGTATGTTAAGGGAGTATCTTAAGAAAGAGGGGGTAGTAGGTGTTGGAGAGATAGGTTTGGAGAAGGGTAGTAAGAAGGAGGTTGAGGTTTTCGAGAGACAGTTGTTGATAGCCCAGGAGTTGGACCTACCTGCAGTTGTTCATACACCCAGGAGGAACAAGGAAGAAGTTACGAAGACTATTCTGGAGGTTATTGACTCCCTAGGTTTAAAGAGGGATACGAAGGGGAGGATAGTGATAGACCACTGTAACAGGGAGACAGTTCCTAAAGTATACGACAGTGAGATGTATATAGGGCTTACTGTACAGCCTGGTAAGTTGGCACCTGGAGAGGCTATTGAGATAGTGAGGGAATACGGGGGAGAGAGGTTCCTCCTAAACAGTGACTCCTCCTCGGCACCCTCTGACATCCTGGCAGTACCAAGGACAGTTTTAAAGATGAAGATGGAGGGCTTAGAGGAAGATGTTATCAAGAGGGTATCCCATCTAAATGCCAGGGAGATATTTAAAATCTAATTTTTTATGGGGGTAATTAGATGAAGTTGGACTACAAGGTACTGGCAGTTATCCCTGTGATACTCACCCTTCTCTCAGCTGTAGTTGTATATGTAAATGGGTTGAAGGAGAGTATAGATGTAAGCGGGGGTGTGGAGATAACAGTTACAGCTCCCAAAGATGTAGATGTGGAGAAGTTGAAGGAGTATCTACCTCCAGGTGTTGAGGTGAGGAAATCTTACTCCCCCTCTGGCATCTTTATTATAATAAGAGCTGGGAGTGACGTAGACAGTGAGGAGATCCTAGAGGGGTTGAAGAAATTCTTCCAGGTATCTAGTCTGGAGGAGCTTAAATACTCTCAGAAGGAGATAAGTCCTACACTAAGTGAGAGGTTCTGGAGTGAGGGATTAAAGGCCATGGCCTTTGCCTTTCTCTTTATGGCCCTTGTAGTTTACCTGGTATTTAGATCCCCTGTACCATCCCTGGCTGTGATCTTGGCTGCACTATCTGATATAGTTATAGCTCTAGGTTTTATGAGTCTCTTTGGCATACCCATATCCACCGCCACCATTGCAGCCCTACTTATGCTCCTAGGCTACAGTGTAGATACAGATATACTGCTAACTACAAGGGTGTTGAAGAGGAAGGTAGGAGACATTGAGGAGAGGATAAGGGAGGCCATGAAGACTGGTATAACCATGTCCCTAACTACTATAGTGGCCATGTTGGTCCTCTACCTAGTGGTTACCTACCTGGTACCTGCAGCTATACTCCTGAGAGATATAGCCCTGGTTCTACTCTTTGGATTAATTGCAGATCTGCTGACAACCTGGTGGACAAACGTGGGTATACTGAAGTACTACCTCTCAGAGTGGAAGAAGGGTGACTAACCATCTTGAGGGATAGGAATGGATCTACTGAGGGATAGTAAGATACTGATACTTCTAGTCTCTGTACTACTCTCTCTGCTGATAATAGCCTTTAAAGGTGTATCCTTTGGGGTGGATCTCAGTGGAGGTACTGTTATAGTACTGAAGACCAGTGAGCCAGTATCCCAGGAGAACATGACTGTAATCGTTGAGGTACTTAGAAGTAGGTTGAACGCCTACGGTTTAAGTGACATCACCATCTACTCCAGGGGCAATAACGAGGTTGTAGTTGAGATTCCGAAGGATGCCGACGTGGAGAGAATAAAGAAGATCCTAACTCAACAGGGGGTATTTGTAGCAAAGATTGACAATGTAACTGCCTACACTGGAAGGGATATAGAGTACGTGGAGGAGCCAAGGTTAACTCCAAATGGTTATGGAGTTGTACTTAAGTTAACGGAGGAGGGGGCTAGGAGGTTTGCAAAGGTGGCCTATGGAAAGGCTGGTCACAGGGTGGAACTCTACATGGACGGGAAGTTGATAAGTGCCCCTGTGTTATCCCCAAGTTTAGCAGATGGAAGACCCCATAGGGATCAGATAATTACTGTTGCAGGGAGTAATCCTACCAAGGAGGATATAGATGAGGCATGGGCTATCTATACTGCACTTAAGTCAGGATCCCTTCCAGTGAAGTTGGAGATAGAGTATATATACTCCATATCTCCCACACTGGGGGAGGAGTTTATAAAGGGGGCGTTGATAGCAGGTTTCTTTGCATTCCTTGCTGTAGGAATTGTTATAGCTATTAGGTATAAGAAACCCTCAATTGTTATACCTATACTTGCAACCTGTATCTCCGAGATCTTAATTATTCTTGGAGTTGCATCCCTTATAAATTGGAAGTTGGATCTTCCCTCTATTGCAGGTATTATAGCCTCTGTAGGTACTGGAGTAGATGACCAGATCGTCATCACCGATGAAACCTTGGCTAAGGGATCAAAAAAGATTAAAAGTAGTATTAGGAGGGCCTTCTTCATAATATTTGCAGCTGCGGGGACGACAATTGCAGCGATGCTCCCACTATTCGTCATGAGCATAGGGATGCTAAAAGGGTTTGCAATCACCACCATAATTGGTGT
>DQVW01000049.1 GCA_015661555.1 Methanothermococcus okinawensis | reverse complement strand
TCCTTTATCGACTTTGTCATCCCAACTAACAACAAGGGTAGAAAGGCAGTTGCCCTGATATACTACCTCATGGCAAGGGAGTACTTGAAAAACAGGGGGGTAATTGGGGAGGATGTACCATTTACCTACGAGGAGTTCCTGGAGAGGGCTATGAACGTCCAGGTAAGGATTATACCACAGCAGTTCCAGAAGGGTAGGAGAAGGAAGAGAAAGAAGAAGTAACTGGGATGAGAAAATGGAGGAGGAGACCCTCTCCCTGGAGTGCCCTGTCTGTGGGGATGTTACCCCCCATACTGTTATAAAGAGACAGGAGTCCAAGAGACATCTAAAGTTAAAGGTAAAGTGTTTAGAATGTGGTCATATATGGGAGATAGAGAGGAGTGTTAGGCTGAAGGATGTGAAGGTGATAATCAGTAGATATGGAAGTTCTGAGAAGAAGGTTATCCAGATACCCACTGAGGAGGTCTTGAAGGTTGGAGATGTGATCAACGTGGAGGGGGAGGAGCTGGAGATAACAGGTATAGAGGGGGTTAAGAGGACCCACTCCTCAAAGGTAGAGGATGTTGAAACCCTTTGGACAAAATCTTTAAGTATTCCTAAAAAGGTTGGGATATCCATTAACGACGGGAGAAGAACCTACTCCGTAAATGTACTTGTCCCCCGGGACTACGTATTTGACAGTAGGCACATCTATCGAGTTGGAGATGGCTACTTTAGGATAAAGATGATTAAGACAGAGAAGGGTACCACTACTAAGAGGGAGGTTGCCAAAAATATAAAGAGAATATACGCCCAACCTGCAAAACCCTTTAAGGACTACGTAGATCTAACTGAATACCTGTTATAAATTTTAATAGGAGGTGTAAAATATGGCCAAGATGAGGGCTAGAACTACTGCCAAGGGGAAAAAGGTTGCCAGGGATACCTGGAAGACTAAGGTATGGTATAACATCTATACCCCTCAGGCCTTTGGAGGCGTTCTCATAGGGGAGACCCCTGCAAATGACCCTGCCAGGATTATTGGAAGGGTGGCAGAGGTTAGTTTACAGGATCTTATAAACGACCCTGCCAAGCATATGATAAGGATGTACTTCAAGATAAACGGGGTCAGTGGTAACAACGCCACCACACAGTTCATAGGCCACGACACAACAAGGGAGTATATAAAGTCCCTGATAAGGAGAAGGATGAGTAAGATAACTAGTATAGTAGATGTAAAGACAAAGGACAACTACAAGATAAGGGTAAAGGCCATGGTACTAACTGCTTACAGGGCGAGAGACTGTCATAAGACAGATATTAGGAAGAAAACAGAGGAGATAATTAGAGAAACTGCAAAGAACTCCACATTCCCAGAGTTTGTCCAGGCCATGCTCCTAGACGAGTTAAGTACTAAGATATACGAGGAGTGTAAGAAGATATTCCCACTTAAAAAGGTGGAGATCTACAAGTCTGAGGTTTTAGAATTTGGTAAACCCCTGGAGGCTCCTGAGGAGAAGGGTGAGGAGTAGATTTTTTACTTTTTTGATAGTAACTCTTTTTTTTAGGTGGTTTAATGGAGATAAACCTGGATAGGTATAGAAACCTCACCAGACACCTTGGGAGGGAGTATATAAACCTAAACCCTATTCAAAGGGGAGGGGTTCTACCTGTAGAGGCTAAAAAGGCTATCTATGAGTACTGGGATGGTTACAGTGTATGTGACTACTGTGGAGGACGTCTAGATGAGATAAAGACACCTCCAGTATGTGAGTTTTTAGAGGATCTCTCTAAGTTTCTCGACATGGATATATCTAGGCCTACCCATGGAGCCAGGGAGAGTAAGTTTATAGTTATGCACTCCATATGCAAGGAGGGTGACTACGTAGTACTAGATGAAAATGCCCACTATACCTCCTACGTGGCAATAGAGAGGGCCAGGTTGAACTATGCCACGGTAAAAAATGATGGCTATCCCACCTACAGGATAGAGCCTGAGGGATACAGGGAGGTCATAGACAATTTAGAGGATAGGGGAAAGAGTATAGGCCTAATACTACTTACCCATGTAGATGGATCCTACGGTAATCTAAGTGATGCCGAGAAGGTTGGGAAGATAGCTAAGAAGAGGGGCTATCCCTTCCTCCTTAACTGTGCCTATACAGTTGGTAGGATGCCTGTTAAGGGGAAAAGGTTAAAGGCGGATTTCCTAGCCTGTTCTGGACATAAGAGTATGGCGGCATCTGGTCCCATAGGTATACTCTCCATGAGGGAGGAGTTTGCAGAGAAGGTACTTAGAAGGTCTAAGAGTTATCCCAAGAAGGAGGTAGAACTTCTGGGGTGTACAAGTAGGGGAGTGCCTCTTATCACCCTTATGGCAAGTTTTCCATATGTTGTAGAGAGGGTTAAGAGATGGGGAGAGGAGTTAGAGAAGACAAGGTATGTGGTAGAACAGTTAGAGGAGGTAGGTTTTAAACAGCTAGGTGTGAAACCTAAGGAGCATGACCTTATCAAGTTTGAAACACCTGTACTTGAGGAGATTGCTAAGAGGGATAAGAGGAGGGGTTACTTCTTTTACGATGAATTGAAGAAAAGGGGTATTGGAGGTATAGTGCCTGGAGTTACTAAGGAGATAAAGATGAGTGTCTACGGCCTAACCTGGGAGCAGGTGGAGTATGTAGTCAAGGCTATAAGGGAGATAGTGGATCTAAAAAAGGTGTTGACATGATAGACTCTAAAACTAAACTCTTAGGGCTTATTGGACATCCGGTGGAGCACTCCCTCTCTCCCCTTATGCACAACAGTGCCCTGAGGGATAAGGGCTTAAACTACGTATACCTAGCCTTTGATGTCCATCCTGATAAATTGAAGTACGTAGTAGAGGGGGCAAAGGCCCTTGGAACCTTTAAAGGTTTCAACGTCACAGTACCTCATAAGGTGGAGATTATAAAATACCTGGATAAGTTGGACAGGGAGGCTCAGCTTATAGGAGCTGTCAACACCGTGAAAATAGAGGGAGATGTAGCACTTGGGTACAACACAGATGGTTTAGGGGCCCGTATGGCACTTGAGGAGGAGATAGGGAAGGTAAAAGGAAGGGATATACTTGTAATAGGTGCAGGTGGTGCCGCAAGGGCTGTGGCCTTTGAAATGGCAAAGGATAACAAGGTTACCATAGTAAATAGAACCCCTGAGAAGGCGAAACTTTTAGCGGAGGAGATCTCTAGAAAGTTAAATAGAGAGGTAGGTTATGGAGATCTAAATGTAGATGTGGGAAGGTACGAGATAGTTATCCACGCCACCCCAGTGGGTATGTACCCCCATGTAGATGTAAAACCTGTAATAGATGTAGAGAGGATACACAGTGGTATGGTGGTGATGGACCTTATATACAATCCAAGGGAGACTGTCCTACTTAGAGAGGCTAAAAAGAGAGGTGCAAAAACTATCAACGGTATTGGGATGTTGGTCTATCAGGGAGCCTTAGCCTTTGAGATATGGACAGGTGTAAAACCAGATGTTGAGGTTATGAAAAAGGCTGTAGAGAGTAATCTTTACTAAATTCCCAGAACCTCCCTCATCTTTAAAATTATTTTACTGGAGTTTAAATTTAACTTCTGAATATCTAAAAATACCTTATCCACCTTACCTAGCTTAACCTTTTTTGTAGAGTAATACTTTCCCATCTCTATTAACCTCCTCTTAAACTCCCTTCTCTCAAGGGCTCTATTTTTAACAATCTCCTCGTGGGTGAGGTTTAAGTTGGGATCTCTATAGGGTACTCCCACTGTGGATATGGCTATTAATCTCTCATCTGTTAAGGGTATCCTCCTTATCTCCCTATCTGGAGAGGGATTCTTATAGGCTATTGTTATCCCCCTCCTTCTCCCTACAGGTTGTCCCTCGGAAATTACAAAACCTGCCTCCACAAGTGCACTTCTAAAGGGTATGGAGGAGGAGTAGGATATTAAAATACCGTTATTATCCATCTTCTTGTAGACCTCCCTTAGGAAATCTACGGTGTAAAGTACAGCATCTCTCTGAGGGGAGAATGCGTCGTGAAATACTACGTTGTATCCACCCTCTAACTTTTTAATGACCCTCCTTCCATCCTCAAGGTGTATATTTATATCCCCTCTTCTTACATCCCCCTGGAGGAAGTCCCTAATTCTATCCTTTATTAGGGCATGTTCCTCGTAGGGAATGTCTAGACATAGGGAGAGAAAAAGCACCTCCTTACAACACTCCACCATATCTATTTTACAACTTCTGTTATAGTGAAGTGCCCCTATGGCGTTATAACCTAGTCCACTACAGAGATCCAGTACCTTGGGATTTTTCATGTACTTTAGGTTTGAAGGTATTACAAACTTCTCAACACTCTCCTTCAATGCCCCTATCCTGGAGTGCATAAGTTCCTCCCTACACTGGGATGGTAAGGTATAGGTGCCATCTTCCGTTTTAATTAACACCCTGTGATTTAGAAGATCTCTAATAAGATCCCCTTTAAAACTCTCTATATCCTCACCCCTTTCAAATCTTATCATGTATTTTCTGATAATCTTCAGGGCAACCTCATCTGGGAGCATAGTTGATAACACCAAAAAGAAAATTATATCTCTACCACATCTACAACCTCAAGGGGTATGTCCTTCAAGGCCTTACCTATGGAGGATTTGGCTATCCTTATAGCATGCTCCATACTCTCTGCATTGAACACCTTCATGGAGAGAAGTAGTCCTACCAGAGCTGTCCTGGCAACTACAAGGACACAGTCTATAGGTTCTCCACACTTAGGACATATAGTCAGTCCCACGTCTATATCCACGTATTCCATGTTGTTCTTGTTTAACAACTTTCCTACGTTGGATATGGCGACACTTATGGCGTCCTCTGCATCTTCAACATTCTTTACTATATAGGGAGCCTGAAGGGTTACATGGTAGTTAGGCATTTTCCCCACCGTCCTTCTTTCCTTTACCTTGCCAAGGTAAATTTTACGTCATCATCTCCAACATCGAATATACCTAGGCGAACTCCAGCGTCTATCCAGCCGTAGGCGTAGTTTAGAGAGGCAAATCCATTTATATAATCACCCTTTTCTATAAATACCTTGGCATCCTTGAAATAACACTCTATCATGGAGAGGAAGTCCAGGGCTACATCGTAGAGCAAACTCCTCCTTGGAGGAAGACCCCTTTTAATAATCTCTATTGCCTCCTCTGTTTTTCTAAGATACTCCTCCACCTTCTCCCTGGTAATTCTATCCTGAATCTTCTCCCTATCTACCATGCTCTCTCCATACTTTAATCTATGTTAAGTTTTCTGTCCCTTATGGTCTCCAAGATAATCCTCTGCTCAGTTCTTGCAACAGTCTTTCTTATAGTATCTATGGCGTCTATATTTGCAGAGATACTATCTATACCCCACCTAACAAGCTTCTCCACCATGGAGGGTCTACTTCCCGCCTGACCACATATGGAGGTTTTCACACCGTGTTTTTTACAGGTCTCTATGACGTACTTAATTAACTTTAAAACTGCAGGGTGGTTCTCCCTGTAATACTTTGCAACAAGTTCGTTGTTCCTGTCTATGGCTATGGTATACTGGGTTAAGTCGTTTGTACCTAGAGAGACAAAGTCAATTCCCTCCTTTATAATATCCTCTATGATAAGTGCAGCTGCAGGTGTCTCCACCATCACCCCAAAATCCACGTCCTTCCCCAACTCTAAACCAATCTCCCTTGCCAACTCCTTTACCTTCCTAACCTCTGAGGGATTTGTAACTAGAGGTATCATCAACCTTATATTTTTATAACCTTCACTTCTCAATTTCTTTATAGCTAATAACTCACACTTTAGAATCTCCTTCTCATCTAGACTTCTCCTAATCCCCCTCCAACCTAACATGGGATTCTGCTCTACAGGCTCATCCTCTCCCCCCTCCAACCCCCTGAACTCATCTGTTGGAGCATCCAAGGTCCTATATGTTACAGGTCTTGGATAGAAGGCATCTGCCACCTTCCTAATACCATCTGCAAAGACCTCCACAAGGGCATCCTCCCCTTTCTCCCTAAGTATCTTGATGGGATGAACCCCTGTCTCAAGTATCATATGCTCTGCCCTTAGGAGACCTACCCCATCTGCCCCAGTGGCAGCAGCCCTCTCAGCAACCTCGGGCATGGAGACGTTTACCATGATCTCCGTTGCAGTTATAATTACCGGTGTAGTGGTACCTGTCCCTATCTCCTTCTCCTTCTTTTCACCCCTCTTTATCTCCCCCCTGTATACAATACCCTTCTCCCCATCTACGGTAACTACCATGTTATCCTTCAACACCTTGGTGGCCTTCTGGGTACCTACAACACAGGGGGTACCTAACTCCCTGGAGATGATAGCTGCATGACAGGTTAACCCTCCATCATCTGTAACGATGGCGCTGGCCTTCTTCATGGCAGGTACCATATCTGGAGTAGTCATCTTAGTTACTAGGACATCCCCCTCCTCTATCTTCTCTATCTCCCTGATATCATGGATGATCTTCACCTTACCAGAGGCTAAACCTGGAGAGGCTCCAATACCCTTCAGTAGTATCTCCCCCCCATCCTCTTTCTTCTCTCCCTCCAACGTGGTTATGGGCCTCGCCTGGAGCATGTATATTTTACCCTTCTCTATAGCCCACTCAACATCCATAGGTCTTCCATAGTGTTTCTCTATAGATAGTCCCATCTGGCCAAGTCTTCTAAGTTCATCGTCGGAGAGTACCCTCTTCTCCTTTAGGTCCTCAGGTACCTCCACCTTTTTCGTCTCCCCCTCCTCATCCCTTATAAACATTACCTCCTTTCTCGCCACGGAGATACTCTTTGGAGTTAAGGTCTTCTTATCTAGTATATAGGTATCAGGGGTTACAACTCCACTTACTACCCCCTCTCCAAGCCCCCAGGCGCCTTCAATCACCATCTCCTCGTAGTTCTGATTTATGGGATTTACGGTAAATAGAACGCCAGACTTCTCAGAGTCTACCATCTTCTGCACAACTACAGCCAGTGCCACATCTAGGTGATCAAAACCCTTCTGCTCCCTGTAGAATATAGCCCTTGGAGTAAAGAGAGATGCAAAACACTTCTGAACAGCTTTAACAACGTTTTCAGCCCCTTTAACATTTAGATAGGTCTCCTGCTGCCCTGCAAAACTTGCATCAGGTAGATCCTCTGCAGTGGCAGAACTTCTCACAGCAACAAATACCTCCTCTCCACCACTTTCCTCACAGAGTCTGTTGTAACTCTCGATAATACTTATCTCAAGATCCTTGGGCATTTTAGCATTTAGAATTAACTTCCTTATCTCCTCCGACTTCCTGTTTAAGTCCTCAGGGTTATTTACATCGATATCCTTTAGGATCTTTCTTATCTTCTTATCCAGTTTACTCTCCCTTATAAAGTACCTGTAGGCGTCTGCAGTAACTACAAATGCAGGAGGTACTGGAAAGCCTGCATTCCACATCTCTCCAAGAGAGGCTCCCTTCCCACCAGCAATATCCACATCCCTGTTAGATATCTCGTCTAACCAGGCTATTAGCTTCATGGTGTTCCTCCCGTCCAATCCTTTGAGTCTCTATAAATTAAAAAATAGTATTTATAATTTTTTTAAATCCTCTTTTGTGAATTAAAGTTGACATTAATAGAAACGTTTAAATAAAAATAGGGGCTCACAGTTGATTGAAAGGGGGTGTTCCCTTTTAAAACAAAGACATCTACGGTGATGTAATGGGGGAGAAGGTAAAGATGGAGACTAAGAATTTAAACCTCTACTACGGAGATTTTCACGCCCTTAAAAATATAAATTTACCTATATACGAGAACAGGATAACTGCACTTATAGGTCCCAGTGGATGTGGTAAAAGTTCCTTTATAAGATGTCTTAACAGGTTGATAGATCTCGTTCCCAATGCAAGGGTTGAGGGGAAGGTGCTTCTAGATGGGAAGAACATATACGACGAGGATGTAGATGTGGTGGAGTTGAGAAAGAGGGTGGGGATGGTCTTCCAAAAACCAAACCCCTTTCCCATGAGTATCTACGACAACGTAGCCTTTGGTCCAAGGATACACGGTATCAAGGATAAGGAAACCCTAGATGAGATTGTGGAGTGGGCCTTGAAGAAGGCTGCACTGTGGGATGAGGTTAAGGACAACTTGAAAAAGTCCGCCTTTGAGTTATCTGGAGGGCAGCAGCAGAGGCTCTGTATTGCACGTGCCATAGCAGTTAAACCTGAGGTTATACTGTTAGATGAACCTACATCTGCCCTTGACCCTATCTCCACCCAGAAGATAGAGGATCTCATGGTGGAGTTGAAGAGGGATTACACCGTTGTAGTTGTTACCCACAACATGCAACAGGCAAGTAGGGTCTCAGATTATACCGCGTTCTTCTTAATGGGAGAGCTTATAGAGTTTGATAAAACAGAGAAGATATTCCTCAATCCCTCTAGGAAGGAGACTGAGGATTACATCAGCGGTAGATTTGGATAACAACCTTGGTGATGCCCATGACAAAAGAGGTATTCTACTCCAAATTAAAAGAGGTAGAGGAAGAGGTTATCGAAATGGGTAACCTCTGTATATCTGCACTACGTACCTCTACAGAGGCCTTTTTAAACTGTGACAAGGAGCTTGCAGAGAAGGTGATAAGGGGGGACGACCTTATTGATATAAAGGAGATGGAGATCGAGGACAAATGTATAAAACTTATAGCACTCTATCAACCTGTGGCAACAGATCTAAGAACTATACTAACTATCATCAAGATCATATCCAAGTTGGAGAAGATTGGGGACTGTGCCTGTAAGATCGCCAAGATTACAATAAAATCCAAGATAGATATGAGAAGGGAGAACGAGATTATTATAACTATGATAGAGCGCCTCGAGGAGATGTTGAAGGATGCACTTAGAGCCTTTAAAAACAGGGATGAAAAGTTAGCCAGGGATGTGTACGCCAGGGATAAGAAGATAAATAAACTCTACGAGCAACTCTA
>DQVW01000072.1 GCA_015661555.1 Methanothermococcus okinawensis | reverse complement strand
GAATCCAAGATCCCCCTCTCTGTTGGAACGGACTAGAGAGAGAATAATAACTTCCTTCTCCCTACCTTGATATCCATCTACAGTTTTTACCTCTACACCGTAATTTCCTATTAGGGTATCAATGAGATCCCTCTGATCCTCGTAGGGTGTTATAACACCTATAGATTCTGGTGATACCCCTATATCCATTAGGCCCTTTAATACCCTCTTAACCACCTTCGCCTCCAGTGGATTCTCCCTTGAGGTGGAACCCCTCCTCTGTCTCTCCCACTTGGCAGGATGTTTCGAGGTATCTACAAAAATTAAGGGCTCCCCAGGATCTAAAATGGAATCCAGGGGCTCTCCAAAGGAAGGCTTTCTAACACCTAAGTCCAAAAGGGTTATGTTCCTAACACCCTCGTAGGCCTTAATTCTCCCCTGATAAAACTCCCTACTTGGAAACTCCATGAGTTTCTCGTTCATCCTATACTGGATCTCCAGGATCTTACTCTTTGAAGGATACAACTGGATCAATTTTTCAAAGAGAGTCTCACTTAGTTCCTGAGCCTCCTCACTGAGGATAGTAGGAGGGAGTTGTTTGTGATCCCCAGCCAGGATAAACCTATCACACCTCCCTATAGGTATCAAAACACTGGGAATGGTAGCCTGGGAGGCCTCATCTATAACAGCCACGTCAAATTTAAAACCTTCCAAATACTCAAGTGCCACTGAGGAGTTTGTACTGAGGACAACCTGAGAGCGCTCTATAATCTCCCTAACAATCTCCTCCTCAATATCTTTAGCCTCCTTGTACAACCTCTGGATCTCCCTGTTAAGAGTAATCCACTGGGCCATGGATCTTATATGTTTAGGGGGTATCCCCCTTACCCCAACACCTCTCCTTGCAAACCTGAGGATCTCCTCATCTGAGAGACCTCTTCGCCACTGGGGGGTAGGTTTTAAATGCCTATCCCTAAGTGCTATTAACTTCTCCGCCCTCTCCCTCAACCTCTTAACATCTTTGTACCTCTCATGGGTCTCTACCTGGTAGTACAAGGTAGACTCCTTAAGATGTTTCGATACCTTGGAGGGATGTCCCACCCTAACTAGTTTAACCTTTCCCCAGAGACGCTCAACTAGATTATCAACTGCTATATTACTCTCGGCGGTGGCAAGTACCTTTCTCCCCCTTTTCACCTCCTGAAGTATAACCTCTGTAACAGTCCTGGTCTTTCCAGTACCAAAGGGTCCATGTATCAGGAAGAAATCCTCACTTCCAAGAGATAGACCAACAGCCCTTCTCTGACTCTCATTTAAATTTTCATCACAGGGTTTAAACTCCACCTCCCTGCTCTCCTTAGGCTTCTCAAGCCCCAGGAGAAATTTTAAGGCTCTCTTCCCACTTTCACTAAGTCTCTCTAAATTTTCAATCTGCCTCCTGAAGGTTACATCGTTGGCGTAAAGATCTATTCTAACATCCTTCAGAGCCCAGGAGGGAACAACCTCCAGGGCAACTACAATATAATGCCTCCCCTTCTCAGTTACAGTACCAACTAGATCACTTTTTAAAGGGTTACCCTTACTTATCACAACTAGATCTCCAACACCTATCTCAGTTTTAATCTCCTTCTTCCTACCGTATTTCACCAGTTTATAGTTGAATTCCTCACCTATCACCTTTCCATTTAACCCCAGGATAGCCCTACCTAACCTCTCCCTCTCTTCCCCACTTAACCTCCTCATCTCCTCTTTCATGGCCTCTATCTCCGCCTTTCTCTCTAGTTCAACTAACTTTTTTAAATGTTCAATATACTCCTCCAACTTCGCCATTTTTTCACCTTTTTTATTTTTTAGTCCTATAATAATTACTAGAAGGTTAAAGGGGATAGGATGGAAATATGTAGCATCTGTAAAGGGAGGGAGTCTATTTACTACCAGCGCCACTCAGGTCTAAGGTTCTGCAGGGAATGTTTTATAAGGTATGTAAAAAAGAAGGTTAGAAAGACCTTGGGTAGGGAGGTAATAAGGCAGCATATAAAAATTGGAATGGGATTAAGTGGAGGTAAGGACAGTTTAGTAATGGCCTATCTACTTAGGGAGTACTTTGATCCAATACCTAACTCAGAGGTTATAGGGCTGATAGTAGATGAGGGAATTGAGGGGTTTAGAAAAAAAGGTGTGGAGTTGGCGGTGAGGTTCTGTGAGGAGTACAACATACCCTATCATATCACCACCTTCCAGGAATTTATAGGGTGTACCCTGGATGAAATAGTGGAGAGGGCCAGGGAGAGGAATATCACCGCCAACCCCTGCACCTTCTGTGGAGTAATTAGGAGAAGGGTATTGAACACTATGGCTCTAGAACTAGGATGTAATTATCTGGCAATTGGCCACAACCTAGATGATATTGCCCAGGCTGTGATGATGAATTACATAGAGGGGGATATTAGGAAATTGGCCATGTTAGGTAGAGGTATTGAGCACCCCAAATTTGTTAAGAGGATCAAACCTTTAAAGTACATCCCTGAGGCCGAGGTAAAACTCTTTGCAGATCTTGTAGGTATTAAGTACCACAGTGAGCCCTGCCCCTATTCCTCTCTATCTTATCGAAGTGAGATCGCTGAGATACTGGATCTCCTGGAGAGAAGACACCCAGGGAGAAAGTACTCTATTGTTGCAGGTTTTGAGAGACTGGTAAAGTATCTTCCCCTTGAGAGGGAGAGTAAGGTATGTAGGTACTGTGGTAACCCCTCTGCCTCTGAGGTATGTAAGGTATGCGAAATATTAAAAAAGTTAGATATATTAAAAAATTAAAATGGGATTTATAAATAGTGGGAAAAAGATAACTTTAAATTATTAACAGAGATGGAACAGAGGTTGAGGCAATGACAGGGAGAAAGATACTTGAAGTTGGGGTAGGCCAATCCTCCAATCCCGATGAGGCCCTTGAGGAGGCCCTGAAGGGCTGCAAAAACCCTGACTTAACACTTGTCTTTGCCTCCTCCGAATTCAACCCCCATGAGGTCTACAGCGAGATTAGGGAAAAGGTTGGAAACTCTAACATCATCGGTGGCACCACTGCAGGAGAGTTCTCCAGTGTAGTGGAGAAACCTAAGAGAGGTACTGTGGCAGTGATGACACTGAAGAGCCCTTACCTGAAAGTAGGTGTTGGAGTAGGTGAAGGACTATCCAAAGATCCAGTGGAATGTGGAAAGAATGCAATCTGTAAGTCCTATGCCTCTTTGAAGGACAACCCTACGGCATCTGCGGTAATCTCCATAGCCTTTATGAAGAAGAGAAGTTTAGATCTCTTAAAGATGAAACCCTTCGTTAACCTCATAATCCCAGATGGTTTAGCTGGAGTTGAGGAGGAATTTATAAAGGGTATTATATCTGCCTGTGGATGTAACTCCTGTATAGTTGGGAGGATCCACTGGAGACGACTTGAAATGTGAAAGGACCTATCAATTTGCCAATGGTGTATATACAGATGCAGGGGTGGTGGCCACCTTAAGTAGCGCCTTGAAGATAGGTACTGCATGTGGACATCCCTTCTACCCTACAGAGATGGGGGCTCTTGTAACCAAGTCCAGGGGAAGGGTAGTTTATGAATTAGATGGTAGACCTGCCTCTGAGGTTATGAAGGAGCTACTTGGGGTAGATGAATTGACCCCTGCAGTATTTGCCAAGAACCCCTTAGGTGTTAAATCCTCAGATGTATATGGGGAGTACATTATCAAGAGTGCCGCCCATGTAAATCCAGATGGTAGTATCACATTTTACTCTGCAGTGCATAAGGGAAGTTATCTAACTCTTATGGATACTGACAGGGACCATATAATCGAGTCTTTCAAAAGGACTCTATTTAACGCCCTCCAAAGTGCAGGTAATCCCGAGAAGATAGGTGCAATTGTAATATTCAACTGTATACTGAGATACCTTCTCACTGAAAGAGAGAATGTAAACGATCTCAAGATAATTAGAGAGTTGTTAGGTGACGTACCTGTAATAGGATTTAACACCTACGGAGAGCAGGGGAGTACCTTAGGAGGGTCTATAGGCCACTACAACCAGACCTCTACCATGTTACTAATTGGTAACGAGATAATCTCCAGATAGGTATCTTCCTAGCACTAAGCGGTGATACCTTGGAACAGGATCTAGATGAAAAACTTATAGAGATACTAAGTATACTGGCCCAGTACCACAGACCTGTAGGTGCCAAGGTAATAGCAGATGAACTTAAAAAACGAGGTTATGAGTTAGGGGAGAGAGCTGTTAGATACCACCTCCAAGAACTGGATGAGATGGGCTTAACTAAGAAGGTGGGATACTACGGTAGGGTCATAACTGAGAAAGGATTGGAGGAATTAAATAAGGCCAATATCTCCTACAGGGTGGGATTTGTATTCTCCAGGATGTTGGAGAAGATCTATCTGGCAGACTTTCCAAGAAATGTTGTTATCAACAGGGCTGTTGTGGAGGGTGATTATAAGTTGGTGAGGGAGTGGGTATTGAAGGTAGTGAGTAGTGGTTTCTCCATAGGGGACTTTGTAAATATAAGGGAGAAGAGAGGTACTGTTACGGTGGAGACACCCTGCTCCATAACCTTTGACAGTTACCTTATGAAGAGGGGTATATACCCCATGATAAAATATGGAGGAATAGTAAAATTTGAGGACTATGAACCTGTAGCCTTTGAAGGTGTTATAGACTTTAGTAAGTCCTCCATAGATCCTCTAGAGGCCTTTATAACCAGGGGAAAGACTGACGTACTAGGGATTGTAGAAAATGGGGAGGGGTACCTCCCTGCAAACTTCAGGGTTATCCCCAAGGTAGTCCTAGATAAATTTGAAAGGGTTATTGAGGAGGGTAGATTAAACGGGATACTAAGTTACGGCGAGGAGAATGTCTTAGGACTATGTTTAAAGGATAACGAGGTGGGGGTGGTCCTGATAGGAGGGCTATCCCCCATATGCCCCCTGGTGGAGATGGGATACCCCCTGGAGATCAGTGCCGCATGTGATATCGTGGATATCCACACCATGGAGAGGGTGAGTAAGAGACCTTTAAAGCCTTTTAAGAAGAGGGGAAAGTTTAAGATAGTATCTGTACTCTCCAAGATGCTCTCCATGATACATATGGTGGACTACAGTATTGAAGAGGAGAGAGGTAAAGTTTTGATAAATAGATGTTACGTAGATAGGAAATACGAGGAGGAGGTGTTGGAGGCTTTAGATAGATGTTATAGAAAGGGAATTATAGTGTCTGAGAGGATAGGTTTTAAGTACAGAGGAGATATATTGGAGATAAACACCCTCTGCTCCTCTACAGTGGATGGGATACTTATAAAGTATGGGGTCCCTGTAATCCCCTACTACGGTGGTATATTGGAACCCTCTAAAGACAGGTTTATAGACATTATCTCCTACGACGGTACATCCCTAGACCCCCATGAGATATTCCTTGACAGGGTTGATGGAGAAAATACAGTACTGTCAGGGATTAGGAAGGCTCCAATGGTTGCAAGGGATAGGTTGTTGGAGATACTGCAGGATTTAAACTGGAAGGGTATATACAAGGTGGGAAAACCTAATAACGACATATGTGGTGTTAAGGTGGAAAAGAACATGTTTGGGTACATATGTTTTGGAGGTATGAATCCCTTCGCCCTACTTAGGAGTAAAGGTATTCCTCTAGAGGTTTCTGCACTTCACGGGGTTGTAGAGTACAGTGATTTAACCCCTATTGAGGAGCTAATGTAATCGAAAGTTATATATACCACAAATGCATATTATGGATACTGCTTAGGTAGAGGGGTAGTGCAGAGGTAGTCTAGCCTGGTAAGGCGTGGGACTGGAAATCCCATGGGGCTTTGCCCCGCGGGGGTTCAAATCCCCCCCTCTGCGCCATTTT
>DQVW01000103.1 GCA_015661555.1 Methanothermococcus okinawensis | reverse complement strand
GTTAATCTATCCTTGGATATTCCTGCAGCGTAGTTAGTCACTGTACAAAGTGAGACGTAACATAGTCCCAACTCCTTTGCAAGTACTACCTCGGGGTAACCTGTCATACCCACTACATCTCCCAAGGTTTTATAGAACCTTATTTCGGCCTTAGTCTCAAACCTTGGTCCCTCTGTACAGATGTACACCCCCTCACTGTAGGAATAACCTCTCCTATCAAGTATCTCTCTCAGGATGCCTAAAACCTCTGGACAGTAGGGTTCAGAGAGATCTATGTGTACCACCTTGCCATCCTCACCGTCGTAGTATGTGGACACCCTACTTTTAGTAAACTCCATGAAGTCCTGGGGCAGAAAGAAGGTTCCAGGTTTAATATGTTCCTTTAAGGAGCCAACGGAGTTTATAGCCAGTATCCTCTCCACCCCTATCATCTTAAGTGCATATATATTTGCCCTGTAGTTTATCCTATGAGGTGGGATACTGTGATTTAAACCATGTCTAAAGAGAAGCACTACGTCATCCTCCCTGTCAATGAGTACCCTGGCCTTCCCATACCTGGTATTTATCACCACCTCCTTACCTCTTTTTAGCACTGGGGCCACACCAGTACCTCCTATTATCCCTATTATACTTCCACCTCCTTAATCCTTTAGGGTTTCACAGTCGAGAAGGATGACATCTCCATCCTCTGTAACACTAACTATAAATGGTCTTTTAACTACCCTCTTCTCTATTTTATCCCTCATGTGTCTGTATATATGATCTACCAGCTCTAGGGAGTTGTACCTTACATGTATTCCTAACTTGTTACATTTTTCATATATCATCTTGGGGATCTGGAATACGTCTGTACCTTCCTTTACCCTAAATCTTAAGGGGGCTACTATACTCTGGTATATCAATAAGGTGTTCCTGGCCTTCTCTATATTCTCCCTCGCCCTCTTCTCTATCATACATATGTTTGCCTTTGTGGTATTCATCAATTTGGCAATCTCCTCCAAGGTTAAACCCTTCCTCCTTAATTTTAACACCTTTATCTGGGTTTCTGTCAGAAAGGATTCCATCTCCATCCCTTTTCACTCTCCCTACTAACTATATTAAGACTCTTCATAATACTTCTATTTTTAATTTTGAATGTTCAGCATTTTCTAACAATATTATTTGGGAAAGTAGGGAGGAGGTTAAAAGGGTAATAGTGGAGTTGTTCTCAGATATTTGGAAAGATCTACGCCATCCTCTACCTTGCCCATAAGCCCCTCTGTATAGAGGAAGTATGAGACCTTAACTACTTGAGGAGATGGATAAAGAACTTGGTGAGGAATATGATTGAAGATATACTGAGGAAAATTGCCATCTTTTCAGAGAGGAGGCCCTTTCTCATGGTGGCTATAATCTTAATAATCACTATCTTTGCAGGGATAGAGGCCACAAATGTTAAATTCCAAACTGCCTTTGAGAAGATGCTCCCCCAGGATCACCCTGTTATAAAGACCCTCTACGAGGTAAGGGACAACTTTGGAGGTACAGACATTATATCCATCTGTATAAGGTTGAAGCCCTCAGACTCCCCAGATAGGGTAAATGACATAAGGGACCCAAGGGTCCTAAGGTATATAAAGATCCTGGAGGCCGATCTCAGAGGGATAGACGGTATAACAGATGTAAATTCCCCTGTGGATGTTATAATCAGGAGGAACAACGGCACCGTTCCCAGCGACATAGAGACTGTAAAGGAGATCTACAGATCCCTCCCAGAGGATGTTAGGGATAAGATCTTCAATCACGATTACTCCATGGTTGTGGTAAACGCCTATACAGATGCTGGGGGAGATCAGAAAAAACTTATGGAGATACTGGAGGAGATGGAGAGGAGGGTAGAGGACTCCCCTGTACCCCCGGGAGTTGAGGTGGTGTTTACAGGCACCCCTCCAATGAGGAGACTTATGAGTGCCCTTATGAAGGAGAGCCAGATGGTTACCACCCTAGTTGGTGGAATAGGGGTTTTAATGGTCCTCTTCCTCTACTTCAGGAGGCCCCTCTCCACTATCATGCCCCTGATACCTATACTGATAGGGGTGATATGGACAGGAGGTGCCATGGGTATACTTGGCATCCCCGTGGACATGGCAACTGCAGGTATAGGTTCCCTACTCCTAGGTATAGGTATAGACTACGCCATCCACCTTATGCACAGGTATCAGGAGGAGCGTAAGAAGGGTAGGGATGTGGCAGAGTCCATAGAAACTGCAGTGGTAAGTACTGGGATGGCTCTACTGGCCACCACGGCAACTACAGTTGTTGGTTTCCTGGCCCTTGTAATAGCCCCTCTGCCTATGATGGCAAATCTAGGTAAGGTATGTGCCCTAGGTATCACCTTCTGTATGATCTGTGTAATCACTCTACTTCCAGCGCTTCTAGTTATCGAGGAGAGGTATATCCTACCCCTCTTGAAAAGAGTTTTTAGGTGATAATGTGATATCCCTTAAGAGAGTTTTTGGAGTACTTCTAATCTTCATGGTAGTTGCCAGTGTGGAGGCCCTAAGTCTAGGGGAACTTCAGTACTATCCCCAGGTTATACACCCTGGAGATGAGGTGGACCTCTGGATCAAGGTAACCAACGACGAGGATGAGGAGTTAAAGAATATAGTAATATCTGTTACACCCCACTACCCCTTTGAGTTGAAACAGGTTAATCCCAAAAAAGGGGTAGCTATTATACACCATTTAAACCCTGGAGAGAGTGATATAGTATACTTTAAACTCCATGTAGATGAAGGTGCAACCTCCAGGGATTACAGAGTGGATGTGAAGGTCTCTTACAATAAGGTAGGGGAGGAAGAAGTGACCTACCACTCCTGGACAAAGGTGTACTACCTCCCAGTTCATGGCACTCCAAACCTTGAGATAGAGATAGACAACAACTCCCTGTTATCCACCCCTGGCAAAACAGTAACAATTCCAATTTTTATATACAACAGGGGTACTGGGAGGGCCAGGGACTGTACCCTCTCTCTTGGAGGTAACAAGTACCTCTCACCTGTTGGTAGTACCAAGTTCTACCTAGGTACTATGAGACCCCAGGAGGGAAAACCTGTAAACCTAAGGTTATACACCCAGGTAGATACACCTGAGGGTACCTATCTTATTCCAGCAACCCTCTCCTGGATAGACGAGGATGGGAGGAGAAGAAGTGAAAAGATAGATATTGGGATAAGGGTTCAGGGGGATGTCTTACTAAGTGTCTCCAATGTAATAACCTCTCCAAGGGAGATCAAGCCTGGAGACACCTATGTAAGGGTGGATGTTACAGTGAGTAACAACGGCCATGGGGAGGCAAAGGATGTAAAGGTGCACCTAAAGACCTCCTATCCATTTAGGGACAGTTGGAGTAGTGGAAACTTCAAAGGTATTGGAACATTAAAGGGTGGGGAGAGTAAAACAGTATCCTTCACCGTAGACGTTGATAAATACGCCCCCTCTGGACACTACAAGCTCCCCCTCTATATAGAGTACCTAGATGCCCTTAACAGGAAACACAACACAACGGAGACTGTGGATATATACCTGAAGTCGAAACCTGTACTTGAGCTCCTCTCAAAGGAGTACACTGTAAAGGCTGGAAAGGACAACCTACTCCTCATAGGGGTAAAGAATGTTGGTAACGAGAAGGCGGAGAGTGTAAGGATATCTGCCATTAGAAACAGTGCCCAGCCTTTCGACTACCCCAGAAAAAGTGACACAATTGGTACTTTAAATCCAGGGGAAAATGGAACTGGCGCCATTGTTCTCAGTGTAGATAGGGATGCAGTACCTAAGGAGTATCTTATTACCCTGGAGATAAGGGCAGTTGGAGATAGGGAGAAGGGTGATGACAACGTCTACGTCACCCAGAAGAGTATAAAAGTTAAGGTTGAAAGGGAAGGGGATGGGATACCTCTAATAGTCTTTGGGGTTATAGGGTTGTTGATAGTGGCAGGGATAGTCTATTACCTGAGGAAAAAACCTCTTCATTAAAAAATTATTTTTAGATTACAGGGACTATCACTGGATAACCTTTAACATGTTCAATGTACACATGGATACCGTATACACTTCTAATGTTCTCAGGTGTTATAATCTCCCTGCCTCCCACTGCGTATATTTTTCCATCCTTTAAAAGGGCAAATTTATCTGAATACCTAAGAGCCAAGTTTAAATCGTGCATTACCAGGACAGAGGTGATACCCTCAGATTTTGATATACTTCTTATTACCTCCATCACTTCAAGCTGATTTTTTATATCCAAGTTGTTAGTAGGTTCATCAAGTAGTAGTACCTCAGGTTCTTGAACGAGGGCTCTACCTATTACAACCTTTTGTAACTCTCCACCACTTAATTCCTTAGTATATCTCCACATATACTCTTCCAGTCCCAGGAGTTTCAATACTTTATACACTATTTCAATATCCCTCTCAGAGGCCTCCCATTTTATATATGGCTTCCTTCCTAAAAGTAAGGTATCGAAAACTGTCATATAAGTGCCATTGGATTTTTGAGGAACGTAACCTACATATCTAGGTAGTTGAGAACTGTCCATCTCTTTTATGTCAAAATTGTTTATTAGAATAGTACCTTTTTTAGGTGTCAATACTTTACTTATGCACTTAAGTAGGGTAGATTTACCTGAACCATTTACTCCCAAGATGGAGAATACCTCCCCCTCCTGAACTTCAAAGGAGACGTCTTTTAGAACCTCTCTACTTCCATAAGAGAATGTGACACCTCTAATAGAGAGTTTCATATTATATCATCTCCCACTGTACATCCTTAAGAGTAGGTAGAGAAACATAGGAGTACCTAGGAAGGATGTAAGTATTCCCACAGGTAGTACTACAGGAGCTATTAAAATTCTAGAGAGGATATCTGCAGAGAGTAACAGTACTGAGCCAAAGAGAGAAGATAAGGGTATAAGAAATCTATAATCCCCTCCAACTAGGATCCTTACAATATGAGGAGATATCAACCCTATGAACCCTATTATTCCCAAAAATGCAACATTTACTGCAGTTAGTAGGGAGGAGAGTAACATACTTAGCAACCTTGTCCCCTCTATATCTACCCCCAGGGATTTTGCTACCTCTTCTCCTGCCTCCAATGCGTTGTAATCCCATCTTTTCCAGAGAAAGTAAATTGAAGATATGAGGAGAATAAGAAACATAATAAAGATATCATTCCAGCTAGCTCTACCTAGATCTCCAAAGGTCCAGTAAACCATTGCAGCAAGTTCCAACTCATCAGAAAAATACTGTATCAACATGGTCCCCGCTGTAAAGAGAGAACTTAGTGCCACCCCTGAAAGTACCATAGCCTCAGGTGTAAGATTTTTTATCTTTGCCAGTGTTAGCACCGCTATAATACATACCAAGGCTCCTAAGAATGCGGAGAAAGTTATAAGGTATGGACCACCTGTCTCTAGACCAAAAACTACTATTGCCAAACATGCCCCAAACATGGCACCATGGGATACTCCCATGGTAAATGGGGAGGCTAGGGGATTTCTGAGAACACACTGCATAACTGCACCTGCCATAGAGAGGGAGGCACCTGCTATAACTGCTGCTAAGATCCTTGGAAGTCTTATATTCCAGATAACTAACTGCTGATATCTGTTGCCACCTCCAAGAAGGGTAGTTATAACATCATTAACTGAGAGGCTGTAATCACCCATGGCAAGAGCCAGCAGGGAGAGTAAAAATAGTGACAATATTAGAGTTATCCCCAAGAAGATCTTTTTAAACACATACTTTCTATACTTCTCCCTCATTTCTCTCATAGTGATCCTCCATTAGCCTTACCCTTCCTTTCTGGCAACGATCATCATAGCATCTCTGTCCAAGTCGTAGCCCAAGATATCTTTCATCCTGACAACCTCTAAAATTTCAAAACCTATATCCTCCAAGAAGCTGAGATAGTCTTGGAATTGGAGACTCCTCTCAAAGGAGTATCTAAATTTCTCCTTCTTACACCTCTTAAACTCCAGGAAGTTCCACTCTATGTTATCTAACACATCCTTTACATCTTGAGAAAGGGGAAAACGTTGCTTATTTATAAATAAACCTCCTTCTTTTAACCCCCTGTAAATCTTCTCGATAACCAGGGGATCTTTACCTCCAGGGTTGTAGGAGGAGAATACTATATCGTAGTTCCTTCCAATGTCGTCCCTGTAGTAATCTCCCTCAATGGTATAGACATTCCTTACCCTGTACCTCTTGATGTAGTACTTAGTTACCTTTATAACCTGAGGTAGGTCAAAGACGTAGCACTTCAAATTTTTATTTGCCATGGCAAAGGCTATACTGTAAAGTCCATGGCCTCCACCAATATCTAAAAGTTTTCTGGCCCTTTTGACCTCCTCAAATTTTAGAAGATATTCAACAGTTTTCTGCAATTCCCAACATTTGCACTCCTCTGCCATAACCTTAACAACCTCTGAAAAGAACTCCCCCTCTTCTACCACCTTTTTATCTTTTAAAATACTCCCATCACTCCAATACTCAAGTCTTTTGAACATATCCTTTATTGGAATTAGATAGGAATACTGTGAATCTTCTCTTAAGTATATCTGAGCTATCTGAGAGTTTTTATATAGGATATTGCCATTCTCCAATTTTTTGTCAAGTAGACCTACCTTATAGAGAGCTTCTAAGGTGCATTCAAGGGATACTTCCTCACACCCTATCCTCCTGGCAATCTCTTTAGAGGTTTTATAGTCCTCAAGGTATTCAAAGATTCCAAGATCTACAGCAGATTTTAAAAGGTAGAGGAGTCTTGACTTTGTATAGAGATCCTGTAAGAGATGAAACAACTCCTTTGGACTAACTTCAGGGAGTTTCAGTAATTCCATGTTATCGCCCTGTTAATTACTCCTCACTGAAATTTAACCTCCTGTATCCTCCCCAGAAATCCCTCATATCTTTATAGACTGGTTTGCCTACTAAGAAGTTATATATCTCATCTGCCCTTTCCTCAGGATTTATATCTTTAAACCTCTCTGGATAGAGAACTTTTCCAATGTAGTAAGCATTCGCAAGGGCAGTTCCAACGTTTGTAGTGTAGAAGTTGTAGGGAAGTAGTCCATAGACTTCTCCATTTTCAAAGGCTTTTAAAGATTTATAGAATTCTGGATTTTTCCTGTAATCCTGAAGAATTAATTTTAGACCTCCCTCGTCTATGAATATAACATCTGGATTCCAATTCAATATCTGCTCCCTACTGACAAATACATGCCCCTCTCTATTTAACTCATCTACAACATTCCTTGCATTCACTGCAACAAAGGGTGGATACTTACACATGGTACTCTCAATCCCTCTTGCCCCTTTGAAACCTATACCTCCCACGTATACTCTAGGTTTTTCCCCCTCAGGTATATCCCTGGTCCTCTCCTGTAGGTTCTCCAGGGTATCATTTATAAATTTTATAACCTCTTCCCCTCTCTCTTCCCTGTTTAAAATTTTCCCGGCAACTTTCAAGGATCTGAAAAGTTCCCTGTTGTTAAAGGTGGCTAATTTTCCATAACTTAATACTACTACAGGAATCCCAGTTCTCCTCTCTAACTCCTCAACATCTTCCCTGGGCATATAGGTAACGAATATAACATCGGGGTGTACTTGGAGGATTGCCTCTGGGTTAGGTTTTGGAGAGGGTCCTCCCTGTCCAATGGTAGGTAGTTCAGCAAGTTCAGGATGAGCTATTCTATAGGGCCTACCCCAGGGAATCCATTCCTTCTCTGCATTTTCAACTCCAACAACCTTATCTGTTGCATTGAGGTATACTATCAATCTTAAACAACCTGGTCCACAGCACACTATTCTTTCTACCTTCTCTGGAACCTCTACCTCCCTGTTGTATAGATCTATTACCTTTAGGGTGTTTAGAGTTTCAACGTTTGAACCTTCAATTTTTTGAGTATTTTCAATACACCCGCATAACCCTAGTATGAAAATTATAGATGCTACACCTAAGAATCTTAATAGTTTCATAATATCACTTGTCTAAGTAATAACAAGTATTAAAAATTTTGGATTTAGTATTACAAGACTGTTATAAAAATTTTATGTTATTTTAAAAAAGTTAGATATACTTCAAGATCTCCCTGAGGTCCCTCCTCTCTATCACAACATCTGCCTCTCTTTTCAATACCTCCTTTGCACAGAAGGCTATTCTAAAACCTGCCCTCCTGAACATACCTATATCGTTTGCACCATCCCCCACAACAATCGTATCCTTTAAATCTATCTTTTCCCTCCCTGCAATCTCCTCCAGTATCTCACCTTTGGCAGAGGGGCTCATAACCCTACCCCTAACCTCACCAGTTAACCTCCCCTCCCTCACCACAAGTTCATTGGAGTAGGCGTAGTCTAAACCTAGGTCCCTCTTTACCCTATCTGTCACTATGTTGAATCCCCCACTTATCACACCTACAAC
Organism: Methanothermococcus okinawensis; assembly: GCA_015661555.1. Taxonomy (GTDB): domain Archaea; phylum AGJL01; class Methanococci; order Methanococcales; family Methanococcaceae; genus Methanofervidicoccus; species Methanofervidicoccus okinawensis_B. The sequence goes on along the minus strand of DQVW01000103.1, from coordinate 4,733 downwards.
ATACCCTCTACTTTTAAGCTCCTCTACAGTTTCCCTTGCCCCTTTTGTTAACTTCAACCTTGAAACTACCTTCATTACATCCTCCACAGCTAGACCCTTTAAAAGTGATACCCTTCTCTTGAGGGATTCCTCATAGTTTATCCTCCCCTCCATGGCATCCCTAGTTATCCTCTTTACCTCCTCCTCTACACCTGCCAATTTAGCCAGCTCATCTAAGGTCTCCTCCTCTATTAAGGTACTGTCTAGATCGAAGAGTACAAGACCCCTCTTTCTCATTTCATCACCAAAAATTAAAAATTATTATTCTAATAATCCTAACACCCTTTATAAACTACTTTTGAAGGATGGCTATGTTAAGGTATCAGAAGGTTGGAGATATAGTGTTGGTAAAGAGGGATCTATCCCAGGAGGAGATAGAGTATATACTGGAGAAAACCAGGTGTAAAACTATCGTAAAGTACGAGGGGATAGTTGGAGATCTTAGAAAACCAAGGATCAAGATACTATACGGTAGTGAGACTGAAACTATCCATAAGGAGTATGGCTGTCTATTCAAGTTGGATATATCCAAGGTTATGTGGAGCATGGGTAATATAGAGGAGAGGAAGAGGATGGCACATATCTCCAATCCCAAAGAGGTAGTAGTGGATATGTTTGCAGGTATAGGTTACTTCTCCATACCTATGGCCAAGTACTCCAAACCTAAAAAGATATACGGGGTGGAGATAAACCCAGAGGCCTACTACTACCTAAGGGAGAATATAAGGTTGAACAGGTTGAGGAATATCCAACCTATCCTGGGGGACAACAGGGAGTTAGACCTGGAGAACGTGGCAGATAGGGTGATAATGGGCTATGTACTTAAAACCAGGTACTTCCTGGACAAGGCCTTTCAACTTTTAAAGGAGGAGGGAGGTGTTATACACTACCACGACACCCTACCTGAGAAGGCTCTCTACTCCGAGGGTGTTCAAAGTATAAGGAGGGCTGCCGAAGTTCACAACTACAGGTTAACCTCCTATGAGATAAGGAAGGTAAAGAAGTACGCCCCAGGGGTGTGGCATGTGGTAATAGATGCTAAGGTGTGCAGTAAATAGCACAAAACCATAAGAATTATATAGAAGTTTTTAGTCATATATATACCGTTGAAGTAGAATATAAAGGAGAGAAAAATAGGTGAGGAGGTGGTGGGATGGCTGCACCACAGCCAATAGTTATACTACCTGAGAATGTAAAGAGATTCGTAGGAAGAGATGCTCAGAGAATGAACATACTGGCAGGTAGAGTTATAGCTGAGACTGTAAGAACCACCCTAGGTCCAAAGGGAATGGACAAGATGCTAGTTGACGACCTAGGTGACATCGTTGTTACAAACGACGGTGTAACAATACTGAAGGAGATGAGTGTAGAGCACCCTGCTGCAAAGATGTTAATTGAAGTTGCTAAGACCCAGGAGAAGGAGGTAGGGGACGGTACAACAACAGCAGTTGTTATAGCAGGGGAGTTGTTAAGAAAGGCTGAGGAGTTGTTAGACCAGAATGTACACCCAACTGTAATCATAAAGGGTTACCAGTTAGCACTTGAGAAGGCTAAGGAGATACTAGAGGAGATCTCCAAGGATGTTAACCCAGAGGATAAGGAGATACTGAAGAAAATAGCAATGACCTCCCTAACTGGAAAAGGTGCTGAGAAGGCTAGAGAGAAGTTAGGGGATATAGTAGTAGAGGCTGTTACTACAGTTGTAGACGAGGAGGGTAAAGTAGACAAGGACCTTATAAAGGTTGAGAAGAAGGAGGGTGCATCAGTAGACGAGACCCAGTTGATAAAGGGGGTAGTAATAGACAAGGAGAGAGTAAACCCACAGATGCCTAAGAAAGTAGAGAATGCAAAGATAGCTCTCCTAAGCTGTCCAATAGAGGTAAAAGAAACTGAGACAGATGCAAAGATAAACATAACAGATCCTGCAAAGATGATCGAGTTCATAGAGCAAGAGGAAAAGATGATAAAGGAGATGGTGGACAAGATAAAGGAAGCTGGTGCAAACGTAGTATTCTGTCAGAAGGGTATAGACGACCTAGCTCAGCACTACCTGGCTAAGGCTGGAATACTAGCTGTAAGAAGAGTCAAGAAGTCTGACATGGAGAAACTTGCCAAGGCTACAGGTGCAAAGATAGTATCGAACATCAAGGACCTTACACCAGAGGACCTAGGAGAGGCTGGAGTAGTATCCGAGGAGAAGGTTGCTGGAGACTCCATGATATTTGTCAAGGAGTGTAAGGATCCAAAGGCAGTAACCATCCTGGTAAGAGGTACAACAGAGCACGTAGTAGATGAGGTAGCAAGGGCTATTGACGATGCAATTGGAGTAGTAGCCTGTACAATAGAGGACGGTAAGATAGTTGCAGGTGGTGGAGCAACAGAGGTAGAGCTTGCAATGAGGTTGAGAGAGTACGCCGATACAGTAAGTGGTAGAGAGCAGTTGGCAGTTAAAGGGTTCGCCGATGCACTAGAGGTAATACCAAGAACACTGGCTGAAAACGCAGGTCTAGACGCCATAGAGATGATGGTAAACCTAAGGGCAAAGCACGCAGAGAAGGGTAACGAGGCCTATGGATTGAACGTCTTCACAGGAGAGATAGAGAACATGGTAGAGAAGGGAGTTGTTGAGCCACTGAGAGTTAAAACACAGGCAATCCAGTCTGCATCAGAGGCTGCCGAGATGCTCCTGAGAATAGACGACATAATCGCTGCCGAGAAGTTGGAGGATAAGAAAGGTGGAGGAGGAGAGATGGGAGAGGACATGGGAGGTATGATGTAAATACCTCCCACATATTTTTTTATCTTTCCTTATATTCATATATTTGGATATATAATTACCTAGAAAAGTTTAAAGGAGGGATAAGATATGGGTGGAGAAAAACTACTGAATACCCTGGTATACATTATAAACAAGGCCCTTTACAACCTAATGGGAGATACCTCAAAAACAATATCCAGGGTCTCCTCAAAGTACCTCATGGACTACCTTATCTCCCAGAAGATAACAGAGTCAAGGAAGGATAAAATAAAAGAGGATGAGTTAAAAAAGATTGTTATTGAGGAGTTAGGTCTCTGTGATGACTACAGGTTCTACGAGGATGGAGGGTATATAGTCCTTGAGATAATTAACCCTGTAATAAAAGAGAGCTTGATACAGTTGAAAAAGGAGAATATCCCAGTGGTACTCTCCCCAGATAAGATACTTATGTACATGTTGTGTAAGATGTACGGCTATAAGGCTACCAAGCCATGTGTAGAATACGACGAGGAGAGTAACAAGGTTATCTGGAGGTGTAAAAAACTATAATTTTTTTATTGGTTTACATTTATATCTTTAAATAAATGAATATAATCTTCTATAAAAAAATGGTGGGCCCAGCCGGATTCGAACCGGCGACCCTCGCCTTGTAAGGGCGATGTCATAGCCAGCTAGACCATGGGCCCAGTTAAAACAAATAACAAATCTTCTATATAAAAATTACGGTTTAATGAATACAAATGCACTACCATAGTAAGGGAGACCATGAGGGATAAGGCACTTAAAAACTTCCTCAGGGATAGGGAGGAGGTGGTGAGATACTCCTCAGAGAGAGATGAGAAAAGTATTGAAAAATTTAAAAGGATATTGGAGGAGATTAAGGAGGAGAGGGACACAAAGATAGTGGCAGACTATACAGAGTACAACCCACTTCATCTGGGGCATAAGTACTGCCTCAGGAGAGGGAAGGAGGAGGGCCTCTTTATAAGTGTACTTCCTGGACCCCTTGAGAGAAGTGGAAGAGGGGTACCCTATCTAGTAGATAGATACATAAGGGCTGAAATGGCTATTAGGGCAGGTGCAGATATAGTAGTTGAAGGACCTCCCCTAGGTATCATGGGTTCTGGGCAGTACATGGAGTGTATAGTTAAGATGTTCCACACTCTAGGTGTGGAGGTTATACCCAGGGGCTACATAAAAAACCCTAGTATGGAAAGAATAATAGAACTTATAAATAAGGGGTATCACATCAAGGTGAGGCCCTATAGGGTATCCTGTATTGAGACTGGAGAGTTCATCTGTGAGAAACTTGAGATAGACAACTACATAATAGCCTCCCTGTCCTACACCATATACAAACTTAACAGAAGATATGGATTAAACTTCCATCCAAGGTTCCTCTTCGTAGAGCGGTTGAAGGGCATAAGTGGTAGTAAAATCAGGGAGTGTATATACAGTGGTAGATTCCAGGAGATAAGGAATATGGTCCCTGAAACCACCTTGGAAGTTCTAGAGGAGTACTCTGGAGGGGATATAGAGGGGATTATCCTTAAGAGGTTTGAAGATAGGATACTGGAGACTGCCAACGAGTACCCCCTTGAGAGGTATGTCCCAAGACATATAGCTGAAGTGTTAGAGAGGAATAGACCCTATAGAAGTCTTGAGGAGATTAGGGAGGCTATACCCCAGGGTTTCTCCAGGCATCTCAAGGAGAGGATCCTCTCCAGGTTGGAGTGTAGAATAGAGGGTGATACTATCTCCAGTTATATCAGGAACTATCCCTCTAAAATAAAGATACTGGCTATAAATAAAAGTATCAGGGAATATTTTTAATAAATACTTGGAGGGGAAATACCTTGAAGAAACAGAGGTTCTGCCTAGATACCACTGCCATCACAGATAGTGAAGTGAGAAAGTCTCTAAATGTCTCTACAAT
>DQVW01000082.1 GCA_015661555.1 Methanothermococcus okinawensis | reverse complement strand
TGTATATCCATACACCTCCCGGTACTCGCTGTCTTCACTGGCATTCATAGGAGGATAATAGATCAAACTACCGTCATCTCTTCTAACTACGTACTTCTCAGGGTAGAGTATAAATGTGCCGTTGGTTATTAGGGCATAACCGTCGTACCTTGGGATCTTACCTGGCACCTCTACATATCTGGGAGGTACATGCTTGGGGATGTACTTGGTATCATTCACAGGTTTTGGTGGGCAGTATATCAGGTTTCCATATTTATCACGGAAGACGTATTTAGTGGTGGAGGTTCTGAAACCTTCAGGGTAGAGTACTATACTGTTTCCTAGATCTACAAAGAGGTACTCTCCATAATCTGGAAGTCTCTCTGGAGTGACCCTAGTAACATTTAGTTTGTAGAGTTTCCAGTCATCTCTCCTTCTGTTGAACTCCTCATCTATATAGAAGATAACTATATCTTCGTTGTTTAAGTAGTAGTTCAATTCATCTTCATTAGTAATTGAGGATAGAGGTATGTATTTAATAGGTATCGTTGAAGCCCATTTGTACTCTACATCGAGGGCGTAGCAACTTAGGAGTGAAAGAAGTATAATAAAAATTAAATATCTAGGGGACATCCTATCACCTCTTTATATATTCTTTATTACAATAGTCTTTATCTCGGTCATCTCCTCTATAGCGTACTTCACCCCCTCCCTTCCTAAACCACTCTTCTTAACACCTCCAAAGGGCATGTTATCCACTCTAAAGGTTGGACTGTTGTTTATTATCACCCCTCCACACTCCAATTTATCTGCTATCTTAAATGCCTTATTTATGTCCCTTGTAAATACTCCCGCATGTAATCCATATATAGTACTGTTACTTATCTCCACAGCCTCCTCTATACTCCCCACCCTAACTATGGGGAGTACAGGGCCAAAGATCTCTACATTACATAATATGTTGTCAGGATCTACCTCCATAACTGTTGGATATATTATATTTCCCTCCCTCTTTCCTCCGTAGAGTAATCTACCTCCTTCATCTAATCCCTGTTTTATGAGATTCTCCACCCTCTCAGCACTCTCAGGTGTAATAAGAGGCCCTACATCAGTCTCCCTCATCAGTGGATTCCCAACTTTCAACTTCTCCGTCTCCCTAATTACGCCCTCAATAAACCTATCTGCAACCTCCTCCTCAACTAACACCTTACCTACAGATATACACACCTGTCCAGCGTTTAAAAACTTCCCTCTAACTGTAGATTCAACTGCCATATCTATATCGGCATCTTTGAGTACAATTGTTGGATTACAACCTCCCAACTCCAAGGATATCTTTTTAAACCCTGCATTCCTAGTGATGGACTCTCCCACCTCAACACTCCCAGTGAAGGATACCATATTTACCTTTTCATTCCTTACTATCTCATCTCCAACTACATCCCCCCTACCAGTTAGTAAATGGAAGACACCTAATGGAACATCCCTCTTTTTAAGTACTTTCTCTATAATTCTAGTTAATTCAACTGCGGACATTGGAGCCTTGGAGGAGGGGTGGAGTACTAGGACGTTACCACCTGCTATTGCAGGGGCTACCTTATGTGCCACTAGGTTTAAGGGGAAGTTAAAGGGAGTTATGGCACCGATAAGTCCCACAGGTTCCCTCTTAGTTATTATTATTCCATCCTCTAAGGGTATAGTCTCCCCCCTCATCTCCTTGGCGTAGAATGCTGCAAGTTTAAACACTCCGATGGATCTATCCACCTCTATTATAGACTGCCTTATAGGTTTCCCCGCATCTAGGGATATGATTCTTGCAAGTTCCTCCTTCCTCCTCTGGATCTCCTTAGCTATGTCCATCAGGATACTGTATCTCTTAGATGGGGGGAGTTCCTTCATAACATCTTT
>DQVW01000009.1 GCA_015661555.1 Methanothermococcus okinawensis | reverse complement strand
TCACTTCTAATGGCATCCTCGATAGCCTCCTCGTGTTTTCTCCTAATATCCTCTATGAAGTTGTTTATCCTGTTGATGTCCCTTACATCGAGAGCCTCCCTGGAGATGTCTATAAGGGAGTTTGTAATCTGGGTCATTGCAGAGGTTACAACAACCACATCCCTATCCTTCTTCTTTTTATCCGCCACTATCTTCGCCACATGCCTCATCCTTTTACCGTCTCCTATAGAGGTCCCCCCAAACTTCATCACGGTAACCATCCCATCACCTGTGGAAATTATATTAAGTAAAAAATTATAGAAATGTTTAAAAACTTTACCGTCCTTAGGAGGGAGATTATGGAGTATATCGTGGTTTTTATAACAGTTCCCAACCTTGAAGTTGGAGAGAAAATAGGGAACATCCTTGTTGAGGAGAAACTTGCCGCCTGTGTAAATATTACCTCTCAGATTAAATCCCTGTACTTTTGGAGGGGTAATATTGAGCATGATGAGGAGTACCTACTTATTGTTAAAACGAGAAAGGAGAAGTTTGAAAGTTTAGAGAAGAGGGTTAAGGAGATCCACCCCTACGAGGTACCTGAAATTATCGCCTTACCTGTTATTTTAGGCTCTAAGGATTACCTAGATTGGATAGATGAGACCCTCAATAGATAACTTTTTTATTTTAAAATATTATCCTAGGTCTTTACAAAAATTTATAAAAAGGGATCCCTATGGTGATGATCTTAGATACTACCTTGAGAGATGGAGAGCAGACTCCTGGAGTATCTCTAAGCCCCCATGAGAAGTTAGAGATAGCCATGAAACTTGACGAGTTGGGGGTGGATATAATAGAGGCTGGAAGTGCCATAACCTCTAAAGGAGAGAGGGAGGGTATAAAGGCCATAACCTCCCAGGGATTGAGGGCTGAGATATGCTCCTTTGCCAGGGCTGTGACTGTAGATATAGATTACGCCCTGGAGTGTAATGTAGACAGTGTCCACCTTGTAGTTCCAGTGTCAGATATACATATCAAGTACAAGTTGAGAAAAACCAGGGAGGAGACCCTTAAATGTGCACTAGATGCTGTGGAGTATGCCAAGGACCACGGTCTAACTGTGGAACTCTCAGGTGAAGATGCCACCAGGAGTGACATCAACTTCCTGATAGAGTTGTTTAAGAAGGGGGTAGAGGTAGGTGCAGATAGGGTCTGTGTATGTGATACTGTGGGAATACTTACCCCGGAGAGATCCTACGATCTCTTTAAGAGGATATGCGAGGAGATAAGTGTACCTGTATCTGCCCACTGTCACAACGACTTCGGTATGGCCACTGCAAACACCCTCTCTGCAATAAGGGGAGGTGCCCAGGAGTGCCACTTAACTATCAACGGTATAGGGGAGAGGGCTGGAAATGCAGCCCTGGAAGAGGTTGTCATGGCACTCCACGTACTCTACAACATCAAGACAAATATAAAGACTGAGAAGCTCTACGAGGTATCTAGGGTAGTATCTAGAATTATGAAGATACCTGTACCTCCAAACAAGGCTATTGTGGGAGACAACGCCTTTGCCCACGAGGCTGGAATACATGTGGATGGGCTTATAAAGAACAGTCAGACCTATGAACCTATACCCCCTGAGATGGTTGGAAATAGAAGGAGGATAATACTAGGGAAACACAGTGGTAAGGCGGCACTTAAGTATAAGTTGGATCTTATGGGTGTGACTCTAAGTGAGGAGGAGTTTGAGAAGGTATATGAGAGGATAAAGAACCTTGGAGATCTAGGTAAGTACATATCTGATGTAGACCTTAAGACCATAATAAAGGAGGTAAAGGGCGAGCCCCTTGAAAAGAAGATACACCTGGAGGAGCTTACAGTGGTTTCAGGTAACAAGATAACACCAGTGGCCTCTATCAGGTTGAAGTTCTCTGGGGATAGGAAGGAGGAGCAGCTTATAGAGACATCCTTTGGAGTAGGTCCAGTGGATGCAGCTATAAATGCCATAAGGAAGGCCCTTAGTAGTGTTGCAGATATCACCCTGGAGGAGTACCATGTTAGATCTATAGGTAGTGGGACAGATGCCTTTGTAGAGGTGACAGTTAAACTTAGGAGGGGTCACGAGGTAGTTGAGGTCAAGAGTCAGCAGGAGGATATAATAAGGGCTTCCGTGGAAGCCATGATGGAGGGTATAAACCTTCTTATTTAAAAATAGGGATGGGAAAAATAAATTTTTTTTCTCTTTTTAATTATACCCTATTATAGAGAATCCTGGGAGATAAGATGAAGTTTGGAGTTTCCTCCCTGGTATTTCTCCCTGAACCTCTTCAAAGTTCCATGGAGAAGATTGTAGAGGCCCACTTTGACGCCTGGGAGATTGTATGTGAGGGGCATCATCAACTGACACCTAAGAATGTTAAATACCTCAGGGAGTTAAAGGACAGCTATAACGTAGATATTGTAGTTCATGCCCCCTTCTCAGATCTTAACCCTGCCTCTATGAACAGTAGGGTAAGGAAGTTAACGGTACAGTGTATTGTAGAGGCTATAGAGGGTGCCTCTGAACTTGAGGGGAAGGTTGTAGTGGTACATCCTGGTTACGTCCCTCCACTTTGGTCCAACTACATAGAGGAGATAAGGGATAACAACTACTCCACACTGATAGAGATCCTAGAGGTGGCAGAGGACTACGGTATTACAATAGGTTTAGAGAACATGCCCTACTACCCTGGTATGGAGGTCTTGGGAACAACCCTGGAGGATATAAAGGGGATGGTAGAGGGGATAGAGTCTAAATACCTGGGGATAACCTTTGATATAGGTCATGCCCACACGGTTATCTCCAACAACATCTCGAAGTGTAAAGCCATGGAGGATTTCATCTATGGGTTGGATAGGGTGGGTAGAGGTATAGTACATGTCCACTGCCACGACAACAGAGGTAAGGTGGATGAACATCTCAAGTTGGGAGATGGAAATATAGACTTCTTTAGGGTTTTTAAGGCCTTGAAGGATATAGGTTACAGGGATATTATAACCTTTGAATCTAAAAACCTAAGGGATGCCATCAAGAGTAGGGAGATAGCCAGTGAGATTATCTCAAATCTTTTTTAGGTGATAGAGTGAAGGTGACAATACTTGGAGGTACTGGGGAACAGGGGTTTGGACTTGCCCTAAGGTTGGCAAAAAACTACGAGGTTATCATCGGTTCAAGAAGAAGAGAAAAGGCCCAGGAAGCTGCAGAGCGTATAAAGGAGATTCTGTCCTCAAAGGGAATTCCATACAGGAATGTAGTTGGTATGGAGAACAGGGAGGCCTCCAGGGAGGGGGATATTGTTATACTCTCCATCCCCTATCAACATATACTTTCCACTATAGGTGATTTAAAGGAGGAGTTAAAGGGCAAAGTAGTTGTCTCAATAGGGGTTCCCCTGGCAAGTGCAATTGGAGATAAACCTACAAGGGTAGTACTACCTTTCCAGGGTTCAGTTGCCCAGATGGTACAGGAGTATTTGAAGGACTCCAAGGTTGTCAGTGCCTTTCAGAATGTATCTGCAAAGGTGTTGGAGTGTGTTGAGGAACCTGTAGATTGTGATATCCTGGTATGTGGTGACGATGAAGAGGCGAAGAGGATAGTGATAGAGATGGTGGAGAGTATAGAGGGATGTAGAGGGATAGACTGTGGAAACTTGGAGATGTCCAGATACGTTGAACAGATAACCCCTCTTCTAATAGGCCTAAATATAAGATACGGAGTAAAAGGTAGTGGAATAAGGATAACGAGATTAGGGAGGTAAGTGGATACTATGGAGAGGAGTTTAAAGGTTAGACCTATTGAAAATGGTACTGTGATAGACCATATAACAAAGGGTAAGGCCCTGAATGTCTATAGGGTACTGAACATAGGGGAGGAGACCCCGGTAACAATAGCTATGTACGTACCCTCTAAGAAGTACGGGAAGAAGGATATACTGAAGATAGAGGGGGTTGAACTCTCAGAGGAGGATGTGAACAAGATAGGCCTCATATCCCCAAATGCCACAATCAATATCATAAGAAATGGGGAGGTTAAAAAGAAGTTTAAGGTAAAGATACCTGAGATTATAACAGGGATTTTAAAGTGTACCAACCCCAACTGTATAACTAACGTTGAGAAGGTACCAGGGAAGTTTAAAGTTGAGAAGAAGGATCCCTTAAAGATAAGGTGTATTTACTGTGAGAAATTCCTGAACACTATAGAGATTTCCAGATAGTTTTTTCTTATAATGAAAATTAGGATCCCGGTACGAAATTCGTACCCTCCCAAAATCTCGCTATGGACTCGTTGGAAAGACTTTGACGAATTTCATTCATCAAACCCTATTTTTGGAAGATATTCGGAACCCCTGTGCCGAATTCCACTTCTTATAATGAATATCAGGACCCCCGTACGAAATACGCACTTGTGCTAGGTTTTGCCCTAGGATTAAGAGGGTCAAAGGTAGGGATTCCGCACCCCCTATCCTGTTTTCTTTAATATAAACCACATTCCTTATAGTGAAACCCTTCCCTACTATATTTAAATAATAGTCTTTTACCATAAGGCTAAATACCACTTAAAAAAGTAAACATGGAGGGATTAAGATGGAAGTACTTGATTTAAAAAAGGCCATAAAGATATACAAAGGGGAGTTTCCTGTCAAGGGGAATGAAAAAATAGTTCTCTACTGTATAGACCAGAAGAAGGAAGAGGTATATCCCAGTTTTAAAGATTTTAGAAAGGAACTCCTCCAGGTGATAACCAACCACCTGAATAAAAAGGACTTTAAAAAACTAGTTGAAGTAGGTAGTGGTGCTGTTGTAATAACAGGTTCTTTGCTAGGTACGTTAGGATTACTTTATGCACTTAAGGCTAGTAGAGGAAAGGGGGATATATTAGGGATGGTTGGAAAATTACTACCTAAAATAGGGGGGATCTATAAGGGATTAAAAGAGATAGGTAATCTGAAAAAATCTAGGGGAAAACAGGTTGATATGGAAAGGAGGATAATTCTAATTGTTATAGGAAAGGAGAGTAAGAAGGCCATATTTGGATACCTATCTTTAAAAAGAAGGTTTGTCCAGGGATAAAATTACTTAACTCATCGATAGGATTAAATAATAAGTAATTTTTGTAAAATTACTGTACCAAAAGGCTTAGGTGATGTAATGGTAGAGATATACTACGACAAGGACGTTACATTGGATGGTGTAAAGGACAAGGTCATAGCAGTTATAGGGTATGGAAATCAGGGAAGGGCACAGGCTCTTAATATGAGGGACAGTGGATTAAATGTAATAGTAGGGGTAAGACCTAAGGGCCCCTCATGGGAGAGGGCAAAATCTGATGGACTTCCAGTAATGACTATAGAGGAGGCCAGTAAGGAGGCAGATGTAATCCACATCCTTATACCAGATGAGGTCCAGCCCACAGTCTATGAGAAACAGATAAAGCCCTTCTTAAAGGAGGGAAAAACCTTGGGATTCTCCCATGGCTACAACATACACTACGGGTTTATCCGCCCACCTAAGGGGGTAAATGTAATAATGGTCGCCCCCAAGGCCCCTGGAGTTATGGTTAGAAAGATGTATCTAGAGGGGTTTGGAGTACCTGGGTTGGTATGTGTAGAGAAGGATGAGACTGGAGATGCCTGGGATATTGCCCTTGGAATGGCAAAGGCCCAGGGTCTAACTAGGGCGGGAGTTATCAAGACCACCTTTAGAGAGGAGACCGAGACTGATCTCTTTGGAGAGCAGGTTGTACTCTGTGGAGGGGTAACTGAGTTGATAAAGGCCGCCTTTGAAACACTTGTGGAGGCTGGGTACTCTCCAGAGATGGCATACTTTGAAACATGTAACGAGTTGAAGTTAATAGTGGATCTCATATACGAGAAGGGTCTCAGTGGAATGTGGGAGAACGTCTCCAACACCGCCGAATATGGAGGGTTAACTAGGAGAAGTAGGGTAATAAATCAGGAGTCTAGAAAGGCTATGAAGGAGATCCTAAGGGAGATTCAGGATGGAAGGTTTGCAAGGGAGTGGGCCCTGGAGAACATAAGTGGCAGAGCCCACTTAAATGCCCTGAGAAGGTTGGAGAGGGAACATCCAATTGAGAAGGTAGGAAAAAAACTTAGAAAGATGTGTGGATTGGAAAAAGAGGATTAATTTTTCTCAGCTCTTCTACCCTTCTGTATCTGGAATATCCTTTTAACATCCTCTAAAGTGTTTATATCCTCTGGGGGTCTGTCCTCCCTTATCCTTACAACCCTGGGGAATCGCAAGGCGTAGCCACAGCTGTACTTGTCAGACTCCTGTATCTCCTCGTAGGTAACCTCCAACACAATCTCAGGTTTAACTATTACCTCATCCCCCTCCTCTTTTATCTTTATAGAGTCTATCATCTTACTTAGTCTATCTAACTCCTCCTCACTTAAACCACTACCAACATGTCCTATGGGATGCAGGTTTCCATCTTCATCCCTCACTGCAATCTCAAAGGATCCATACCAGTCCTTCCTCTTCCCCATCCCTATCTTCGCCTTTGTAATAACTACGTCTAGACTCTCCAGGGTAGGTTTAAACTTGTACATGGTTCTAACTCTACTCCCAGGTGTATATACGGCATTTAAGTTTTTTATCATCACACCCTCATGCCCTATCCCTAGACTCCATCTGTAGAATTCCTCGGCCTTCTCCACATCCCTTGTTACTAACTTGTAGGAGATATCTATCTTCTTATCCGATTTAATCTCCCTCTCAATCTTCTCCCTCTTCTTCTCCCAGTCGTTATCCTCAGAGAGTATCTCCTCCAGTATCTTCCTCCTCTCCTTCAGTGGCATGTCCAGGAGGGGCTCCTTGTGGTAGAGGATGTCAAAGAGGTAGACCCTTAGACTTATCTCCTCCTTCATCTTCTCAATGTCGTACTTCCTCCTGATCCTCCTGAGGATATCCTGGAAGGGTCTTGGGCGTCCAGTATTTAGATCTATGGCTACACACTCCCCCTCCATTATAAAGTTATCCCTGTCCAACTTCTTAATCTCCTCCACAATCTCAGGTAGGGAGTTGGTAATATCCTCCAACTTTCTCGTGTATATCTTGACCTTGTCACCACTCCTGTGTATCTGCACCCTTGCTCCGTCATACTTTGTCTCAAACTGTGGAGTGCCTATCTCCTCTATGGCATCTTTTATAGAAGGTGCAATCTGAGCCAGCATAGGTCTTATTGGCCTAAAGAGTTTTAACTTCAGATCCTCGTCCTTATCTATATCAACTCCCATTAACAACTTCTCTCCAAGGAGACCTATGTCGTTAACAACTGCGTATATCCTCTCCAACTTCTCCTTGGGAATACCGAAGTACTTTGAGAAGGCACTTAGAATAGTTGGGATGTTCATCCCTATCCTCATATCCTCCAGGATGATTCTTGCTATATACCTCCTCTCTAGGGGTGTGGCCCTCAGTAACAGGTTGGAGATATACCTTATCTTTTTCTTCTGGGAGCTCTCCCCCTCTATCTCACCTACCTTCTTCAAGGTGTCGTATACGTCATCCAGGGTTAGAGGTTGTTGAAAGAGGGAGGCCTGTTTTATCTGGGAGCTTAACTTTTCAATGGCTATACCTATATCCCCAGTCTCCTTAATTGCCTCAAGTAGATCTTTTTCCTTTATACCTATACTCTTAACTGCCTCTATTAGCATACTTGGACCTATCCCCAACTCCTTGCTCTCATACTCTGGATAGACCCTACCTATAGAGAGGTAACATATCTTCCTTAAACTTGAGGGGGAGTTTTCCTTCTCCGCCATTCTTATCAACTTAATGAAGTGATGTATCTTCTCTGTCCTCTTGCTAGTCTCCTCTATTTTCATGAATACCTTACATACCTCTGAGAATAGCATGAACCTTCACCGACATTTTTTAATAAATATTTGAAAATCAGGAGGGATAAAAAACTTCTTAAGGTGTTTTCACATTTATTATCTCCAATTAAAAGATTTAAACACACTTAAAAAAATTATCAAAAACTATTTATAAGGAGGGTTTGACAATAGTTTAATCAGAAGCTACACAAAAGGTGAAGAAAATATGAAAAATGAGGTATTCGTAGGAGAGGGGATGAAGTACATCAAGGAGAATTACCCAGAGTTGTACAGGGTTATAGTAGATTTAAACAACGAGGTGTACACAGGGAAGGTGTTGGACTACAAAACCCAGAAGTTAATAGCAATAGCCATTGTAGCAGCTGCTGGGGATGAGAAGGCCACTAGAAAACAGATGTCCAGTGGTATGTCAGAGCTAGGTATTACAAAGGATGAGATATTTGACGCCTTAAAGGTGGTACTTTTAACCTCAGGTATGCCTGCCTTTATAAAGGCTGTAAGGATATTGAATGAACTGTAATCGTCCCATATTTAAGAGATAAAGGTTGAAATTCGTACAGTTAGCTATATATAGAACCAAAAAAGAAATAATATACCGTAAAAAGGGAAAAGACGTGATGTTATGAGCTGTATAGAGGCCAAAACCATAGTGGAGGGCACTGACTTTGAAAAGAAGCACACCCCTATGATTGAGTGTGACGACGTGGTAAAGGCTGGAGAGGTATTTGAGGTGAAGGTGCACAGTGCGGGAGTGGAGCATCCAATGGAGGACGGTCACTTTATCCAGTTCATAGAGCTTAGAATGGGGGACCTTCCTATAGCTAGAGTTAACCTTACCCAGTACGCCAAACCTGAGGTAACGCTATATGTGAAGGCCCCTTCCGAGGAGCATAAGGGGCAAAGTGTAAAGTTAAGTGCCTACATGTACTGTAACCTCCACGGTATCTGGAAGTACGAGAAGGAGATAAAAATAGAATAGGGATGGGGATGGCAAAGTACCAGTGTATGTGTGGATGGATATACGACGAGGATGTGGGAGAGCCCTCTCAGAACATACCACCTGGTACTAAATTCGAGGACCTCCCTGATACCTTCAGATGTCCCCAGTGTGGTCTGGGGAAGAATGCATTTAGAAAGATCTCGGGATAATATGCCCTGGTGGAAATGCTCCAACTGTGGATACCTGTTTCAGGGGGACACCGTACCTGAAAGGTGTCCCAGCTGTGGAGAGAAGTGTACCTTTTATGACGTATCCTGTTACACCCCTGAATGTGGGTTTACAGGGTACGATCCCAAGTTAGTTGCAAGATCACCCTCTAATGAAAGTAAATTCTAAAAAAATAAAAGGAGGGATAAGGATGGAAGAAGTAAATGGAAATGGAGTAGAGTGCTTCACAGTGGCAGTACCTGTAATAGGTGAGAAGTTCCCAGAGGTAGAGGTACACACAACCCTGGGAACCATAAAGTTGCCAGACTACTACGTAGAGAAGGGTAAGTGGTTTGTACTCTTCAGCCACCCAGCAGACTTCACACCTGTATGTACCACAGAGTTTGTAGCATTCCAGAAGAAGTACGAGGAGTTCAAAAAGTTGAACACAGAGTTAATTGGATTAAGTATCGACCAGGTATTCAGCCACATAGAGTGGCTTAGATGGATAAAGGAGAAGTTAGGTGTAGAGATAGAGTTCCCAGTTATTGCAGATGACAGGGGAGAGTTGGCAGAGATACTGGGAATGATCAGTCCTTACAAGGGAAGCAACACAGTTAGAGCAGTATTCGTTGTAGACAACAAGGGAATAATAAGGGCTATACTATACTACCCACAGGAAGTAGGTAGAAATGTAAACGAGATATTGAGGTTAGTTAAGGCCCTCCAAGTTGCAGATGAGAAGGGAGTTGCACTTCCAGAGAACTGGCCAAACAACGAGTTAATAGGGGACAAGGTAATTATACCACCAGCAACAACCATCCAGGAGGCAGAGGAGAGGTTAAAGGCTGCTGAGAAGGGAGAAATCGAGTGCTACGCCTGGTGGTTCTGTTACAAGAAGCTAGAATAAATTAAACCTTTTTTTATTTTTTATGGTGAAGGTAATGAGTAAAACTATTGAAAATCTAGCCAAGGCCTATATAGGAGAGAGTCTAGCAAGAAATAGATACACCTGTTTTGCAAAAATTGCTAAAGAGGAGGGATATATTAAGGTATGGGAGGTCTTTTTAACTACTGCCGAGAATGAGAGGGAGCATGCAAAGTGGCTGTACTACATGTTAAATGAGCTTATGAAGAAGGAGAAGGTAAGGGATCCTCTTTTAAAGATAGAGGTTGAGGTACCTGTGGTATTAGGCAGTACCTCTGAAAATTTAAGATCAGCTATTGAAGGGGAACACTTTGAAAACACCGAGATGTATCCAGAGTATGCTAGAATAGCTGAGGAGGAAGGATATAAAGACATAGGGGAGAGGTTAAGAGCTATTAGTATGGCGGAAAAACACCATGAGGAGAGGTTCAGAAAGATACTTGAAAGAATAGACAGTTTCTATAAGAGGGAGGAACCTGTGGAATGGGTATGTATGAAGTGTGGTTACCTACACATAGGTGAGGAGCCTCCTGAGAGATGTCCATCCTGTAGTCATTCCAAGAATTACTTTGAAGTAAGATGTGAAAAATACTAAAAGAGGGAGATACTATGAAAGTTGCCTTTTTAATATTCTCCTACCTCCATAAGGAGAAACCTAATATGCCCATAATGCTCCATACACTCCTCTTTGCCAGGGAGATGAAGGAGAAGGGAGATGAGGTTAAGATAATACTGGAAGGTGAAGGTGTCCTCTGGGGAAGGGATCTATTAAAGGAGGACCATCCCCTCTCCAACCACGTAAAACCCCTACTTGAGGACATAGTAGTCTGTGAGGCATGTGCTAATGTATTCAAGGTAATGGATGATGTAAAGGACAAGTTAACCCTTGAGAACGACCTCTTTGGACATATCAGTTTAAAGAAGTACATGGATGAGGGCTACAACATAATTACCCTCTAACATTATTTTTTTATCTGTTAAAATTATAATGATTAATAATGATAAATTGGGATAAAATGATAAGCTCAAGGGACTTCAAGAAAGATATTCCTGAAAGGATTATAGAAGTTGGAAAGGATGTTCTAGGTGAGGAACATCTAAAGTCTTTTAGTAGATGCTATCAGTGTGGAACCTGTACAGGGGCCTGTCCCAGTGGTAGAGTTACAGCCTTCAGAACTAGGAAACTTATAAAGAAGATACTATGTGGGATGGATGTCTTCCACGAGGAGGACCTCTGGATGTGCACCACCTGTTACGAGTGTTATGAGAAGTGTCCTAGAAATGTGAAGATAACAGATATAATTAAGGCTGCAAGGAATGTGGCCTGTAGGTTGGGGGCGATAGCAGAACCTCACAGGAAAACCGCCCTCTATGTATATCTCACAGGTCATGCAGTACCTGTAAACGACAAGATAAAGAAGATAAGGAAAAAACTAGGTTTAAGTGAGGTACCTCCAACAACCTACAAGTACCCCGAGGTACTGGAACATATAAGAGGTATTATGACAGATCTGGAACTCTGTGACAAGGTAGGTATATGTCCCACAACTAAGACGTTGAAGGAGATAAAACCTATGAGATGGGAGGACATGAGTGAGTAACAGGTGATCCCATGGTAGTCAAGATAAAAGATGGCATCTACTGGATAGGTGCCATAGACTGGGATGTTAGGGAGTTTCACGGATATGAGACCTTAAATGGAAGTACCTACAACGTATACCTGATAAGGGACGAGAAAAATGTACTTATAGACGCCACCAAGGGTTACTTGTTCCAGGAGTTGATGTTGAACCTTAAGTCCCTCATAGATCCAAAGGAGATAGACTACATCGTTGTAAACCATGGGGAGATGGATCACACTGGATCCCTGGAGAAATTGGTGAAGTATACAGGTGCAAAGGTTGTGACAAATGAAAGGTGTAGGGAACATCTAGAGTTACAGTACAACACCGAGGGATGGGAGTTCATCACAGTGGATGATAAGGAGGAGTTAGAGATTGGAAGTAGGAGGTTGAAGTTTATAAAGACCCCTATGTTACACTGGCCAGATAACATGGTAACCTACGCTGTGGAGGATAAGGTACTCTTCTCCAATGACGCCTTTGGTCAGCATCTGGCATCCTCTGAAAGATTTGACTACCAGTTCAAGGACCTGGAGTTACTATTTGAGGAGACTAAGGAGTACTTTGCAAATATACTACTACCCTACAGGATGTTAGTTCCTGGGGTCCTGGAGACCTTGAAAAAATTGGAGATAGATTACATATGCCCCTCCCATGGGGTAATATGGAAGGAGCATGTAGGAGAGGTTCTTGAAAGGTATCTGGAGTGGTCCTCAGATAGATACGTAAACAGGGCTGTAATTGTATACGATACCATGTACAACTCCACTAAGAAGATGGCCCACAGGATAGGAGAGGGTTTAATGGATGGTGGCGTCCAGGTTAAAATATACAATCTATCCAATACTCCCATGAACAAGATCATGAGGGATATCCTGGATGCAAAGTATGTATTAATTGGATCTCCAACCTTAAACTCCAACATCTATCCCTCTGTTGCCAAGTTCCTAGCCTATATGGAGGGTCTGAAACCTGCAGATAAGAAGATAGGGGTGGCATTTGGGTCCTACGGATGGATGGAGATGGCCACAGGTGTTATTAAGAGTACCTTTGAGAGGTTAGGTTTTAAAGTAGTGGAGGAGGACTGCTTAACCTGTAGGTTTGTTCCAAAGGAGGAGCACCTCTCTAGATGCTATGAATTTGGAAAGAGGTTAGCCCAGATGGATCTATAAGGTGAGAGTATGATAACCACCAACCATCCACTCTATGAGGCTCTTAAGAATATAGAGGAGTTTAAGTTGAAGTTGGCAGAGTACTTCAGGGATAAAAAAGATGTATTTCCCATAAGAAGTAGGGTGGAGTTGGCCAAGGCACTGCCCTGTGGAATATCCCTCTCCTGTGGAGAGGTTGAGGCTGGAGAATTGGTAAAGTTAATGAGTGAGGAGGACTTCCCAATAAGGGATGTAGAGGATCTGGTAATAAAGTTGGCCAGCAAGTGTCCCATTAAAAGGGATTAACTCTTTTTAACTTTATATACTATTTTTAAGTCTTATACTGTTAAAGATTGAAGGTGGGATCTATGAATATAGGTGTATTGGGAATCCAGGGGGATATTGAGGAGCAGGAGGAGATGGTTAGAAAAATAGGTCATAACCCAGTAAGGGTTAGAAGGGTTGAAGATCTCTCCAAGATAGAGGCCCTTATAATACCTGGTGGTGAAAGTACCACCATAGGAAAACTTATGGAGAAGTACGGTTTTATGGAGGCTTTGAGGGATTCAGATATACCTATCCTAGGTATCTGTGCAGGAATGGTACTACTCTCAAAGGAGGTTGTAGGGAAAAAACAGCCTCTCCTGGGACTGATGGATATAGTAGTTAGGAGAAACGCCTACGGTAGTCAGAGGGAGAGTTTTGAGGAGGATATATACTTCAAGGGGGAGAAGATAAGGGGGATATTTATAAGGGCTCCTGTAGTTGACAGGATCTTAAGTGATAATGTGGAGGTAATTGCAAAGGAGGGGGATAACATAGTAGGTGTTAGAGAGGGCAGGTATATGGCGGTGGCCTTCCATCCAGAGCTGTCAGAGGATGGTTATAAGGTATACCAGTACTTTGTGGAAGAGGTTTGCAACCTCTAGATGTTAGATAGTGAAGTACATGGAGATCCCATGGCCAAAATAGGCTATAAGGAGAAACCTGAGGAACCTCCCTATCAAGGTCCCCACTGTAAATTTTAAGATACTCATCTTGAAGATTCCTGAGAGCCAGGCCACAACTTTATAGGGTAGAGGTGTAAATCCGGCAATTACCACGCCCCATACTCCATACCTCTCAAAGAAATCCCTTCCCATTCTAAAGTACTTTTCTCCAAAGAGTCTGATAAAGACTGATGTACCAAGTTTAAGACCTAGAATATAGGCGGTTATTCCCCCCAAGGTTGAACCTATCGTTGAGACTATAGCACATATTAAAGGGTCTAAACCAAAGATAGAGGCTCCCACTATAAAAATATCAGGGGGGACAGGTTGGATCACAGATTCGGAGAAGGCCACTAAGAAGATACCTGGATATCCATGGTCCCTTATTAACTCCTCCATCAGTGTATAGAGGTCCATGTTATCTCTATTTTATATGCCTGGGAGTTGTGTATATTACTATCTCCTTGCTCTTTATAACAATACCCTTTAACACCACCTTTGTATTTGGTGGTATAAGACTTATAGGTGAAACTGTTACTCCATAGCTAGGTGTGGATTCCTCTGCTACCTCCCTCTCCTCTACAGTCTCGGGGGTCTCCCTACCCTTCACCACTGGGTGGCCCCTCTCCTCTAAAAACCTCTGGAGTTCCTCTATATTGGATACATCCTCCTCAGTTGCTATTTTATCCCTTAGATCCTCAGGTATTGCATCTATCACCTTCTCCTT
>DQVW01000096.1 GCA_015661555.1 Methanothermococcus okinawensis | reverse complement strand
ATCTCGGCCTCAAAACCTCCACACTTCCCCTCCTCAGGGACGTTCTTCACCACTAGATCCAACTTAAAGGTTTCTCCAACGTATACCTCTACTTCTCTAGGTTCAAGTGCCACCGTGATGTTTTCTCCCTGAGAGAGGGGAAAAATTAAAAAGAGTACCATTAAAAAGAGAGTTACAACCCTCATACTATCCTCATCCACCTTATAACTGCTCCAAAAAGAACCCCTGATATCAAGCTACCGAGGAAGGTGAAAATTAACAGTCTATAGTCTACTGAAGTGTTTATTACAAGGGTTATATTGGGACTCTTCTCTATTATATCTACCTCTTTTACCACCACTTTAGAGGTGTTGAAATTGGGAGTAACGGTGATGTTGTTAATTATCTTGTAGAGAATTTTGCCTTTGAACTCTGAATGCTCATCTAGAACATCACTTTCATTGAAAGTCCCTTCTAACCTGGTGGAATAGTTGGTGTAATTACTCACTCCTTTAATGACCACTGTTGCCCCCTGAAATTTAGTATCTGGATAATAGGCGATACGCTGGGAAGTTTTACCATAATCAATGTAATATCTATTTTTGCTACTGTACTTTATCCCATATTCAGAACTCACCACACCTGAAATATTTAAGGTAGTTTCACCCTCCTTAATGGGAATAAAGGCTAAGGTACCAAGATATATATTACCCTCTTTTGGACTATTTGAAAAAAGAATTGATAAATAGAAAGTCCCATTTTCAAATCTGTACTCTTTTAATTTGATATCCTTAAACTCTTCACTCCAGTTAAATTCAAGGGGTTTTAGGTATTCAGGGGAGTAATTAACAGTTATATCAACCCCTCCACATCCCCCATCTACTATATTTGCATCTGTATATAAGTCAGGCACACCTAAACTTCCCCTTGGAGGTATATTCTCAACACATATCTTGAAGTAAACTGGCTCTCCATAGGTTTCTACATAATTGGGATCTAACTTTACAACCACACTGTCTAGGGCATAGGAGGCAGTAAGAGATATTAAAAGAAATACGAAAAAATAGATACCTCTCATTTAACCACCAAATATCCTTCTTAAAAGACTTGATATTATTTCTATTATCCAGGAGAAGATGTTTTCCTCTTTTTCCTTCTTATCCTGATTACCACCCACTATCTCTAACTTGTAGGTTAGAGGTGGCAGTCTAATGGCATTGCCCTCCTCATCTGAGGCCACCACAGTAACTCTAACTGTCAAGTTCCCCTCCTTCAACGCCTCTCCCTTTACAGTAAATAGATGAAAATCTGAACCTAGGGGCTTATCTAGGAGGGCAAATGAGATGAAAACTGAGTCATTCTCTAAATTTAGCATATAGAAGTTTCCTGCTCTTTCTTTTAGCTCCAGGTTTTCCCTAACATCTATAAATCGAATGTACTCTGAACCGTAGATAGGGGTATCTATACTACATTCAAAACCTGAGATATTTCTCTTTAGCTTCACGTACACATCTATGGTAAAATTTTCCCCTACAGATACCTTTTCTGGTATCACTACATTTAGTGAGATGTCTTCTAATGCCAAAACTGTTCCTGTTGAGAGTAGAAGGATGTATAACAGTAATTTTTTCATATTTCGTCCTCCTGTCCATCACCAGTAATTAAAGTAATCTTTAAGACTATTAAAGTAAACCGTAATATATAAATATAGCACAAATATACAAAAACTCTATCCTATAGATTTTCATTCTTAAAATTTTTTTGCTCCAATTTTTTCAAAAGTCTATAGGGTGGTATGGTATGATAAAAAATTTAAATTTTATGCGTAGAATAATACTTGTAGCCCTATCTTTATTACTAGTAACTCCAGTACTTGCAAAGGGCAACTACAACTACAGATTTGGAGATGTAAATGAAGATGGTATAATAGATATTGCAGATGTAACCTATCTCTTTAAGAATAGAAATCTGCCTCTTGAAGACGGTGATCTAAACTGCGACAACAGTATCGACATTGCAGATGTAGCCTATCTCTTTAGGAACTACAAGAAGTTAAAAGAGCCTATAAAGCACGCCCAAAATATGAATCTAGTATACTACGATAAAGAGGGTAATGTAGTAAACCCCTACGAGGGGGAGGATTGGGCCTATAAGATCTTTGTAGATGCTACAGGCCAGAGACTCCTACTGAAGAATAGATCCCAACCAGTACCTGAATGGGCCAAGGGGAGGTATGACAAGGTAATAGATGTACCACTGAAGAAAGTTGTAGTGATGAGTTCAACCCATATTGCACTTATGATGCCTTTAAATGACGATGGATCTGTAATATCCTCAATTAAGGGGATAATGTGGGGTGGAAAATACAAGTGGTACTTCGAGGAGATAGAGAGGGGTCTTAACAATGGATCCATAATAGACGTTGGTTCAACCCGTAATCCAAACTGGGACCTAATAGTGAATATCTCCCCAGAGGTGATATTCGTATACCCAGGATACGATGGGGATAATATAATTGAAAAGTGTAATGAGTTAGGTATAACCTACGTTGCAAATGCGGAATACTTGGAACCAACCTACCTTGCAAGGTGTGAATGGGTAAAGATGTTTGCAGCATTCTACAACAAGGAAGATGCTGCCAAGAGATACTTTACAAGGGTTGAGAAGAGGTCCTTCAACGTTAAGAGGAAGACCTACGAATGTGATCCAAATGTGTTAGTCGCCTGGGGTAAGAATTATCCAAAGTGGGGAGGTGTCTATGTACCTAGAGCTCAGTCCTACGTTGCCAAGGGGATAATGGACTTCTGTCATGCGTCCTATGTATTCATAGACTATCCAGGGACAGGTAGTGCAAATATAGACTATGAGACCTTTGCAGAGAGGGTAAAGAATGCAGATATATGGGTAGTGCCATCGACAACAAAGTGGTTAACAACCTTCAAGGATGACCATCCAGGATATACAGAATTTAAACCTGTGAAAAATGGTAGGTTGTTCTGTATAAGTGACGACTACTGGCAACTTGGACTGATGAACACCGATGAAGTTCTAATGGACCTAGGTACAATAATACACCCTAAAGTATTTAAGGGAAGGACAACTCACTTCTTCCTGAGATACTATCCAGATAACAACACTGCAGAACCTTACACTGCAGGCTAAATTTTCATTACTTTTTATTTTATAACAAATTTCGGAGGTGAGGAGAAATGAAGTGGAAGTTCCTACTACTACCAATTTTGTTAATGTCACTACTAGGTATCTGCTATGGAGAAAACATCACGGTGGCACTTGAACCTAGTGAAGTAGAGGTATACGTTGGAGAAACCTTTAAGTTGGATCTAGTGGT
>DQVW01000014.1 GCA_015661555.1 Methanothermococcus okinawensis | reverse complement strand
GGAGGATAATGAAAATAGGATTTATTAATTATTATAAAAATTACTGTTAATATCTATAAAACAGCCCCCCTCCTTGAAAGTACCTTTGTGAATATCTTGTCCAAGTCTACAGCCTTTCCATGGTCTGCCTTGGCAGGATCCACCCCATCCTCTCCATAGGTGAACTGGACTATTAGCCCCTTTGCATCTCTAACTGAACCGTCGTACTCCACCTTTAAATCCTGGAGGGCATTTATAAGTCTCCTCTGCATATACCCTGACTGGGCAGTTCTAACTGCCTGATCTACTAGACCTTCCCTTCCTCCCATGGCGTGGAAGAAGAACTCAGTTGGAGATAACCCATCTTTGTAACAACTTCTAACGAATCCATGGGATCTTGCAGATAGACTTCCCTTCTTAAAGTGTGGAAGTGTTCTACCCCTGTAACCTCTGAATATTCTTCCCCCTCTTACAGACTGCTGTCCTACACAGGCTGCCATCATGGTGATGTTTAAGAGGGATCCTCTGGCACCAGTTCTAGCCATAAGTGCAGCGTGGTTGTCCTCACTTAGATATCTCTCTGCAATTTTACCTGCCTCGTCTCTCGCCCTACCTAGTATCTGCATAATGTAGGTTTCCCTGGACTCCTCCAAACTTCTTCCAGGTAGAGGTTCAAGGGTTCCCTCCTCGTAGGCCTTGATAATCTTCTCTACCTCCTCCTCAGCCTTATCCAGTATCTTTTTAATCTCCTCCTTGGCCTCCTCTGGAATATCTACGTCGTCTATACCTGTGGTGAAACCCCTTATCATAAGGGTCTCAATGGCCATCCTAGTAGATCTATCTAGGAAGTCCCTTGCAACCTCAGATCCATACTCCTTCACTATGGTATTAAGGAGGACACCAGCCTCTGCACCGTATCCATTCTTGTCAATAACCCCCTTTATAAGTTCCCCATCCTTTATAACTACCTTGGCGTCGTAGGGACACTCCTCCTTACATTCGTCACACTTTTTACAGATCTTTGCCCTGTACTTTAGATTGATCCCCTTTGGAATTACCTTACTGAAGAGTTTCTTTCCACTGTAGAGCTCTACACCATCCTTGACCATATCAGGTTCTCCCAACTCCTCCCTGACACCTCCAGCCCTCAGGATAAGGGCTGCCTCATCCTTTGTAAAGTAGGAGCTTGTAAGTATATAGGCTCCAGAGATGTGGTCATGAATAGCCCCTATAATAGGTCCTCCAAACCTTGGGGAGATGATATGTTTCTCCACCAGCATGAGGACTTCTGCTTCAGCCCTTGCCTCCTCGTTCTGAGGGACGTGGAGGTTCATCTCGTCTCCATCGAAATCTGCGTTATAAGGTGGACATACACAGAGGTTGTGCCTAAAGGTCCTGTAAGGTAGAACTTTAACTCTATGGGCCATAATGGACATCCTGTGGAGGGATGGCTGCCTGTTGTAAAGTACAATATCCCCATCCATAAGGTGCCTCTCAACTACCATTCCCTCCTCAACCTTTTCTGCCCATAGATCCTTGTTCTTCTCATTTATCTTAATCTTAACCTCCTCCTCCCTTCCATCTGCCAACCTTATCTTCTTTATTATATAGTTTACTCCAGGGTGCTTATCTGCACCGTTCTTTATCAACTTCCTTATTCTCTCAATGTTATGTTTTGTAACCTTCTCAGGTACTGTCAACTTCATTGCTATTTCAACAGGTACCCCTACCTCATTTATACTAAGTCTTGGATCTGGGGAAATAACAGTTCTTGCAGAGAAGTTTACCCTCTTACCTGCAAGGTTGTGTCTAAATCTACCCTCCTTCCCCTTCAACCTCTGGGCCAATGTCCTAAGAGGTCTACCACTTCTATGTTTAGCGGGAGGTATACCTGGAGCCTCGTTGTCAAAATATGTATTTACATGGTACTGGAGAAGATCCCAGAGATCCTCGATAATTAGATGTGGAGCTCCTCCCTCAATATTCTCTTCCAACCTCTGGTTTATCCTTATAATATCCACTAACTTATGGGTTAGGTCGTCCTCACTTCTCTCTCCACTTTCCAGTGTAATGGAGGGCCTTACAGTAACTGGAGGTACTGGCAGTACAGTAAGGACCATCCACTCTGGTCTCGTTGTTTTCGGATTTATCCCTAAAAGTGGACAGTCCTCATCAGGTATCTTCTCCAGTATCTCCCTGATCTCTGAAGGGGTCATCTGTTTCTCTGTTTTACCCTCTATCCTGTAGTAAGTTGTAGGTTTGGAGTACTTGATAGTGTATTTAGTCTCCCCACAGTAGGGGCATACCTCCTTTCCTGCAGCATCCTTAAGTATCTCGTCTACAAGGTCCCACTTGTTCCCCCCTTCCTCCTCCAACTTCCTCATCTTCTCTAGATACTCCTCCCTCTTAGCCTCAGATAGGGTTACCCTTCCACAGTGAGGACATACAGCCTTAAGGATCTTGTATATGTCTTTTGCAAATCCAATATGTATTACAGGTTTTGCAAGTTCAATATGTCCAAAGTGCCCTGGACAGGTTCCAATCCTTCCACCACATGTTTTACATATCAAACCAGGGTCTATAACCCCTAGCCTTGTATCCATTAAACCTCCTTCTATTGGATAACCGTCATCGTCGTAGGTATCAGGGGTTACAATTCTCGCTACAGAAATCTTCCTGATGTAGTCAGGTGAAAGAAGTCCAAATACTATCTCTCCAATCTCCTTTGGAATATCATACTTATCCATAGATCTCACCGCTATACCCTGTCTCTAACCTTCAACTTTGGATTTATACACATACTCTTAAGTTCATCTAGGAGCAACTTAAAGGCATAGGGCATCTTAACCTTAGGTATCTTCTTGTTACTTTGGGCGTCCTCGATCTCCCCACATACCTGACAGTACTTAATACCCTTTCTATGGTCGTATATTGCAATCTCTCCACAGTTTGAACAGATATAGCACTCGTAGGGGTCAGATTCGTCAAACAACCTCTCCTTTAGAAGTAGGGCGGCACCATGTCCTATGAGTACATCCCTCTCCATCTCTCCAAATCTTAGACCACCTTCCCTTGCCCTACCCTCTGTAGGCTGTCTTGTAAGTACCTGTATTGGCCCCCTACTTCTTGCATGGATCTTACCTGCAACTAGGTGGTGCAACTTCTGATAGTAGGCTATACCTATGAATATCTCACACTCAAACTTTTCCCCAGTTTTCCCGCTGTACATTACCTCCCTTCCATGGTGTTTAAAGCCGTACATCTCTAGGGTCTTCCTTAGGTCCCACTCCTTCTCTCCACTGAATATAGTACCGTTTATCCTCCTACCCTCCAGGGCTCCAACCTTCCCCCCTATCATCTCTAGAAGTTGTCCTATGGTCATCCTTGAAGGTATGGCATGGGGGTTTATTATGAGATCTGGTACTACTCCACTTTCAGTAAATGGCATATCCTCCTGGGGGACTATAAGCCCAATAACCCCCTTCTGTCCATGTCTTGAGGCAAATTTATCCCCCAACTCAGGTATCCTTAGATCCCTTACCTTTACCTTTACCAGTCTATTTCCCTCCTTAGTCTCTGTTAGCACTACAGTATCTACCGTCCCCCTCTCCCCATGTCTCACTGTAACAGAGGTATCCCTTCTCTGGGATTTGGTCCTGAGGGATATATCCTGCTCCTCTAGAAACCTTGGTGGTGATGTCTTTCCAATTATTACATCTCCAGATTCTACCTCAGCCTCAACCTCAGCTATCCCATCCTCTCCAAGGGCCCTGTAGGCCTCCTCAGATCTGTACCCCCTAACACCTTTCTCAGGTATCTCAAATCTATCCATCTGTCCTCCTGGATATCTCTTCTCATAACCTTCATAACATCTGAAGAAGGTACTCCTACCTAGACCCCTCTCAATGGAGGCCTTGTTAAATATAAAGGCATCCTCCATGTTGTATCCTTCGTAACTCATAATAGCCACTACGAAGTTCTGCCCGGCAGGTCTCTTATCGAATCCTATTATATCCTGATGTTTAGTCTTCACTATAGGTATCTGTGGGTAGTGGAGAAGGTGGTCCTTGGTATCCATCCTCTGCCTAATGTTGGACATTGGGAAACCTATGGACTGCTTTGCCATGGCAGCAGCCATGGTAATTCTCGGTGCAGAGTTGTGCTCAGGGTAAGGAGCAACACCTGCACCTACCCCTAAGATAGTCATGGGATCTATCTCTAGATGGGTATGCTCCTCAGTTAACTCGTTCTCATATACGGCAATATAGGCATTCTCCTCCTCCTCGGCATCTAGATACTCAATAACCCCCTCCTTAACAAGATCTGAGAATGAAATTTCCCCCCTCTTTAACTTCTCAATGTGTTCCTTAGTTAACTTAGGTTTCCCATTTTCTACAACGATAAGGGGCCTTACAATCCTCCCTCCATCTGTGGAAATATGTATGTCGTTACTCTCCTCGTTGTAGGATATGGAGGTGTAGGGTGGTAACTCTCCCTTCCTCCTCTTCTCCCTTAAATATTTAACAACCTCCTCAGGGTTATCTACAGTCCCTATCAGCTTTCCGTTGATATAGAGGTTTGCCTCCTTTCTCAAGGGTTTCACCTTAAAAAGGTGTTTTCATATCTTAGGAGCTAGGTGGAGTTAGAAACTCTTTTACAGGATTTATAGGAAGATCTTTTAAAACTTCCAAAACCTTCTTCTCTCCTTCCTTATCCTCTGTGGTAATCTTACACATTATTGCCAGGTTTTTAACGAGACCACAGTTTGGACCCTCAGGGGTTTCAGAGGGACATATCTTACCCCACTGGGTAGGGTGAAGATCCCTGGCCTCGAAGTGTGGCTGAGATCTAGAAAGTGGGGATACAACCCTTCTCAGCTGGGAGAGGGTAGAGAGATAACTTGTTCTATCTAGTAGTTGACTTACCCCAGTTCTACCTCCTATCCAGTTTCCTGTAGCCATGGCATGTCTTATCCTCTCAGTTAAAACGTCACTTCTAACTGCAGACTGGATAGATGGAGATCTATTCCTAAGAACCTGCCTCTCCAGTTGATACTTTATATCCTTAACCAACTGGTTAAAGGAGTATCTAAAGAGGTCCTCCATTAACTCTCCTGCAGGTTTCAACCTCTTGTTTCCATAGTGGTCCTTGTCATCCTCAACCCTGAGACCTAGGTATAACTCTATGGCATTTCTAGCCATCCTTCCCAGGAAGGCACACTTCTTAATAAAGTCCTCTCTTTTAACACCCATGTGTGGAAGTAGGTAGTTACAGAGTATAGTCTCCGCCCTCTTCAGTCTGTAGTCTCTAGGTTGTCCAGGTGCTACCTTCTTTCCAATATACTCCAGGGCATCCTCCTGGGTAGCTATGTTGTACTCCTCCCTAACCTCAAGAATATTGGTAATCAACTGCATAACTACTCTCTGATCGTCAGATATCATGTTTATTATGTCACTGTCACTCTCTGCTCCTAATGCCTTCATAAGTATAACAAGGGGGATACTTCCAGAGAGACCTGGGAATGTTACATTTAACTTACCATCCTCCTGTCTCTCAACGGTACATAGGGCCCTAAAACCATGCCTGGTGGAAAACACCTTGGCCACGTAGATCATCTTGTTGTTCCTCTCGGTCTTCTCACATAGGATCCTGTTTTGAACTAGATCCTCCTGGGTTACCAGTACTCTCTCTGAACCGTTTATTATGAAGTAACCAAAGGGATCTCTAGGATCCTCTCCCATCTCTATTAACTCCTCT
Organism: Methanothermococcus okinawensis; assembly: GCA_015661555.1. Taxonomy (GTDB): domain Archaea; phylum AGJL01; class Methanococci; order Methanococcales; family Methanococcaceae; genus Methanofervidicoccus; species Methanofervidicoccus okinawensis_B. Next base: position 11,169 of record DQVW01000014.1, on the reverse strand, counting down.
CTACTTTTACCGTAGAGATAGCAGGCCTTGGATCCAAGCATAATAGGTAGTTCCCCAATATACACCTCTACAGTTTCACCTACAACCTCCTCCTCTCCCTCCCCTCCAACAATAGGGGTCATCTCAAGATAGAGTGGAGCGGCGTATGAGAGGTCCCTTATCCTAGCCTCCATAGGAGTTATCTTTCTTATGGAACCATCTGCCTCCTTGTTTATAGGTTTCCCTACCCTGATCTTTCCAAGTTTTACCTTGTAGCCTCCCTTAATCTCTGTCTCTATAACTCCAACCTCATCTACAATCTTCTGTAATTTATAATCTAAAAATCTGTTAAAGGAGTCTATCTGATGCTTAACTAAACTGTTCTCTTTAAAAAAGGAATCAACTATAACCTGACTTTCCATAACCCTCCCCATAAAAGTAATTTTGAATTAAAATTTAGACAGTCTTTTTAATTACCAACCTGTAGTATACACTCCTCCCAGCTGTAGGACTCTCCCTGGTTATCCTAATAACATCCCCTGGCTTCGCCCCAATCTCCTCAACAACAGGATCTGTATCTAGTATCTTAGGTAACTGCTGTATCTTTATGTTGTACTTCTTCAATAACTCCTCTACCTCTTCTTCAGACATAATTTCATGTTTAGGTACCAGTACGTGGGAGGTTACCTTCACAATCTTAGCCTCCAAAAAAGTTACTCTATTCCTCGAGGTGCATCATACAGAATATTTTCTACTTATATATATCATTTTCGGTGTAAAAAGTATTTAAATAATCCCTGTTAAAATAATAACAGTAAAAGTGTCGAGGAAGAAGTATGGGTAAGATATACGTAGACTGTGAGGATAAGGCAGGAGAGGAGATATACTACAAGGTGATACAGACCGCCCTACTAGACGTCGTTATTGGGAAGTCCCTAAACAAAGTGGTTATGATATGTAGGGAGAAGGATCCCTACTTCATAATAGGTGTCCTGCCAAAATCCACCTCTAGACCTGTAAAACTTAGGGATGTTGTAAGTGTTGAGGAGAGTAAAAAAGAGGGGGGTAAAACTATTACTAAGTTAAGGATAGTTGACGAGACCTACGCCCCCCAGGTGTTGGAGAAGTTGAATGTAATAGATCAACCCTCAAGGTTTGAGATTATTACAGATACACCAATAGATCTGGATATGGTTATATACGATGCAGAGGAGGAGTTTATAGGCAAGGTACTGGACTTTATGAACAGGGTGTTTCCAGAGGGTATGAGGATAAGGAAGGCATTCTACAATAAGAGTATTGTTATGATAGCCTCTGAGAGACCCTTTGAAGAGGAGTGGATAAAGAGGGCCCTTGAATTAAAGGAGGAGTTGGAAAGTGGATAATGTTATATCCTATGCATGTACTTGAATATGTCCTCATGTTGTACTATCACCTTCACCCCTATCTCCTCACCAACCCTGTTCAACCTCTTCACCAACTCCTCAAATGCACACTTTGACTTAGATATGTCTACGAGCATTATCATGGTAAAGAGATCTCCCATAATAGACTGCCTTATATCCAGGATGTTTACATGGTTCTCTGCAAGTGTGGAGGCTATCCTTGCCACTATCCCAACCCTGTCCCTTCCAGTTACTGTAATAACAACCCTCTCCATCCTGTACCACCTAACTCTTTTAATGGGAGAAGTGCTTTAAATCGTAGATATTCAGCCTCTTTTCAGATAGGAGACCTACAGCATCTGATCTACACTGTCTACATGCCCTAAACTGGGGCAGGTACTTTTCACAAATCTCCCTTACCTTCTTAATCTCCTCACATGTAGGAGGTCTTAGATCCTTCATCTTGTAGAGGGGTATAAGTGGAATGATGTTTTGGAGATGGGCTATATCCTTAAAGGTTTTGGCCACCTCCACAAGGTGATCCATGTTGATCTCAGGTATTAGAACACTGTTTATCTTCACTACAAGTCCTTCATCATGGGCCCTTTCAACACCCTCTATCTGATTCTTAATAAGTATGGCTGCCCCCTCCTCTCCCCTGTAAATCTCGCCATCGAGGTATATCCACTCCACAATATCCTTAAGTATCTTTGGATCCACGGCATTTACAGTTACTGTTACAGTTTTTACATCTAGATCTGCAAGTTTCCTGGCGTACCTTGGAAGTAGTAGGCCGTTGGTGGAGAGACACTTTGTCAACTCTGGAAACTTCTCCTTTAGTATCTCCAAGGTTTCAAAGGTCTCCCTGTTAAACAGGCTATCCCCTGGGCCTGCTATACCAACAACCTTTAGATTTGGCATCTTTTTAAGTAACTCCCTTAGATAGTCTTCAACCTCTTCAGGTTTCATTATATGCCTTGCCACCCCAGGTCTCTTCTCACAACTCTCCTTACCTATACTCCTTCTACAGAACCTACAGGCGATGTTACATCTAGGGGCAACAGGTAGGTGAACCCTACCTATCTTGTCATGGAGTTTCTCGTTGTAACAGGGGTGAACCTTGAGTATGTGGGCAAACTTAGACATTTTTTTACTTGTCATCCTTTCACCAAAATAAAAAAAGATTTAGAATGGGCATCTGAAATTTTTCCCTGCATACTTGGGGTATCCAAGTTCCTCCTCAATTCTAATAAGTTGGTTGTACTTGGCAGTTCTCTCCCCCCTAGCAGGTGCCCCTGTTTTTATCTGACCGGTATTTAAAGCAACTGAGAGATCTGCAATGGTGGTATCCTCAGATTCCCCACTTCTATGGGATACTATAACTCCATAACTGTTTCTAAAGGCTAGATTTGCCGCATCTATAGCCTCTGTCAATGTACCTATCTGGTTTACCTTTAGAAGTAGCGCATTTGCAGCCCCTCTCTTAATACCCTCCCTCAGTCTCTCGGTGTTTGTTACAAATAGGTCATCTCCCACTATCTGAATATCCTTTAACTCCTTGGTAATCATTGCAAAGCCTTCAAAGTCATCCTCGTGGAAGGGATCCTCGATGGAGACTATGTTGTACTCATCTACTATCTCCTTGTACAGGGAGAGGAGATCATCCCTAGATAACTCCCTACCCTGGAGGATATAACAGTCCTTCTCCCTGTTGTAGAACTCTGTAGCTGCACAGTCTATGGCGTAAACTATTTTGTCCTCGTAACCTGCCTGCTTTACAGCCTCATCCAGTAGATCTAAGGCCTCCCTAATTTCCTTTACAGGTGGTGCAAATCCCCCCTCATCCCCAACGTTTATTGCGTCCCTCCCGTACTTCTCCAGGATTACCTTCTTCAAGGTATGGTAGACCTCTGAAGAGATCCTTATAGCCTCGGCTATGGAGTCTGCACCTACAGGCATTATCATAAACTCCTGGAACTCCAACTGATTACCTCCATGGACACCTCCGTTAAGTATGTTCATCATTGGAACAGGCATAACGTAGGAGTTACAACCTCCTATATACTTGTAGAGGGGAATAGATGCAGTATCTGCCGCAGCCTTTGCAACTGCTAGGGATACTGCAAGTATGGCGTTGGCACCTAACTTACGCTTATCCCTGGTGGAGTCAAGCTCCTTCATGAGCATGTCGATCTCTCTCTGCATACGTGAGTCAAACCCTACTAACTCAGGTTTTATAATGGAGTTAACATTCTCCACTGCCAGGAGCACACCCTTACCTCCAAATCTCATCTCCCTATCCCTAAGTTCCATAGCCTCATGGGCTCCTCTAGAGGCACCACTGGGAACTATCGCCCTACCGTATCCTCCACCCTTTGTTATAACCTCCACCTCGACAGTGGGGTTTCCCCTGGAGTCTATAACCTCCCTACCTATCATATCCTTTATCTCAAAGGATTCATCTACGTTTTTCAGCACTTTATCACCTGTCTCTTTTGTAGAGGGTGTATTATAACTCCCTTTTATTTTTTATATTTTTTTAATAATTTAAAATAGGATAAAGAGTTATATGGTGATTTCATGTCTGAGAGTATAGAGGACTTTCTAGAGAAGGTTTATATCTTCACCAGGGATAAGAACAGGCCTGTAAAAACTACAGAGTTGGCTAAACTTCTGAATATAAAGCCCCCAGCTATTACAAATATGGCAAAAAAACTTCATAAATTAGGTTATGTGGAGTACGAGCCCTATATAGGAATAAGGTTAACGGAAAAGGGTATGGAGAAGGCAAAGATCATCATGGAGAAACATAGAACCATAGAGAAATTCTTGGTGGAGTGTTTAGGGCTTGATAAAGAGGTAGCCTATAGGGAGGCCTGTAAATTGGAACATGCCATGTCCGACAAAGTATTTAAGAGATTTAAGAAGTTTGTAGAGGAGTATGTAAAGTGTAAAAAGAAATTAAACTCCCATTACAATCCTGAATAGGTTTCTAAGTCCAGGGGCGAGACCTAGGGCCATGATCGCTATTTTCAAGATATTTTTAAGATCCTCATCCTCTATCTCCCTGTTAATTATATAGAGTACAGTTACAACTGCCACCAACTTCAGAGGTATCATAATATAGGGACCAAAGAGCTCTATGAAAAATCTCGGTAGTGGATGTTGCTCCCAGTATCCATACAACCCAACCCCAAGGGCGGTGGATGTACCGTCTATAAGCTGGGCCAGTATAACGTATCTGTCCATAGGTTGAAATACATGTTTTAAAGGTTCTACCCTCTCAAGGAGGTAGTGGAGACCTGTGTATACCAGGGCCACTATGAATAAGAGGTAAAAGAGCACCTCCACATGGATCATATTTTTTAAAAAGATAGGTAGTAAGTAGAGGAGAGGTAGCAGAGCCATAAGTGCCGCCAGTATATAGTACCTCTCCCTAAGTAACAGGGCGGATATTACAGTTGCCATCATGTAGTACATACCCACCACTACAACGATACCAGGGGTTACAGTGTAGTAGGTACGAGGGATATAGCCACCATCTACTAGGGCCCTGATAAGGGATATTAGGATGGTATAAAATACTGTAACAAGTGCAAACCTTCTCTCTATCTCTATCTTAAGTATCTTACATACCCTGTAAAAGAGGTACACCATGATAAACAGTAAAATACCATAGGTTATTTCCTGGATGTAGTTGTAACCTGACTGTTTTTCTATAGGCTCTATGTAGTACCTGTAGAGGAAGTTTTTGATACCTGAGATATCCATAGATTCACCTTAGGATAGGATTTTAAAATATATAGTTCTCTAGATCATAGAAAAAAATATATAACCATGACAAAACTCTTTTAGAGGCAAAGTTGTCAAAAGGGTGAAAACTCCATGAGTAACATCTCCCCTATTAGAAACACGGATATTGAGGAGTTAGAAAGAATAGCTAAAAGGATAAGGTATAACATTGTAAAGATGATCGGGCTGGCTAAATCTGGACATCCAGGTGGATCTCTATCTGCAACAGACATTATAGTGGCACTTTACTACAAGATAATGAATCACGATCCTAAGAACCCCAATAAAAAAGACAGAGACATATTTGTGCTAAGTAAGGGACATGCCTGTCCTGCACTCTATGCAGTTCTTGCAGAGTTAGGTTACTTCGATAAGGAGGAACTGTGGAGACTGAGAAAGGTTGGCGCCCTACTTCAGGGGCATCCCTCTATAAGCATCCCAGGAGTTGAGGCCAGTACAGGATCCCTGGGTCAGGGTTTCTCGGTGGCTGTGGGGATAGCCCTGGGATGTAGGCTGGATAAGTTAAATAACTGGGTCTACGTCCTTCTAGGGGATGGGGAATGCCAGGAGGGACAGGTATGGGAGGCTGCCATGGCAGCTTACCACTACAAACTCGACAACTTAATAGGGTTTGTAGATAGAAACAGGCTCCAGATAGATGGCTGTACTGAGGATGTTATGAGCCTGGGGGATTTGAAGGAGAAATTTAGAGCCTTTGGATGGGATGTATTTGAGATAGATGGGCATAACTTCAAGGAGATAATAGATACTGTCAACAGGGCAAAGTCCCTAAAGAACGGTAAACCTAAGATGATAATAGCAAACACTGTTAAGGGTAAGGGAGTTTCCTTCATGGAGGGTAACGTTGGATTCCACGGTAAGGCTCCAAATGAGGAGCAGTTGGAGAGGGCCCTTAAGGAGCTCTCTTAAAGTATAAGAAGGAGAGAGTATGGTGAAGATAGGGGCATCTATACTCTCTGCAAACTATGGCCATCTAGAGGAGGAGGTTAAAAGGGTAGAGAGAGCTGGTGTAGACTTCATCCACATAGATGTAATGGATGGACACTTTGTACCCAATATAAGCATGGGGATAGGAATAGCCAACTATGTAAAAAGTATAACCTCTCTACCTACTGAAGTCCATCTCATGGTGGAACATCCCGAGATGTTTATACCTATGTTTGGAGATATGGATATGATTACCTTCCATATAGAGAGTTGCAGGTTTCCCTTTAGAACTATAAACCTTATAAAAGAAAGGGACTCCAAACCTGTAGTAGCCCTCAATCCCTCGACCCCACTAAACACCCTGGAGTACATCCTAGAGGAGATTTATGGAGTACTTGTAATGACTGTGGAACCTGGGTTCTCGGGACAGAAGTTTATCCCCCAGATGCTCGGAAAGATAGAGAGGTTAAGAAGACTTATCGACAGGGAGGGGTACAACGTCCAGATCTTTGTAGATGGGGGGATAAACTTAGAAAATGCTCCAAAGGTGGTGGAGGCTGGTGCAGATGCACTGATCTCCGCCTCTGCAATATTCAATACAGGCGATGTAGAGGAGGCTGTTAGAAGGTTGAGAGAGGCGGTAAAATCAGTGAAGTTATAGAGGGTGAATCCATGAGGTATAAACTTGGTGAAAAGAAAGGTATGAGGGTTGCCTACGGAGAGACCCTAGTTAAACTGGGAAAGGAACTCCCAAACCTTGTAGTTCTAGATGCAGATCTATCAGGATCTACAAAGACTGCCATGTTTGCAAAGGCCTTTCCAGATAGGTTCTTCAACGTAGGTATTGCAGAGCAGAATATGATGGGTATGGCTGCTGGACTTGCCATAACTGGAAAGATAGTATTTGCCTCCTCCTTTGCCATGTTTGCAACTGGAAGGGCATGGGAGCAGATAAGGAACTCCATAGCCTATCCAAATCTAAATGTAAAGATTGTGGCAACCCACAGTGGTATAACTGTGGGGGAAGATGGTGCAACCCACCAGATGACTGAGGATATTGCCATAATGAGATGTATTCCAAATATGAGGGTAATATCTCCAACGGACTACTACGAGACAAAGAGTGTAATAGAGTGGTGTGCAAAGAATGAGGGGCCAGTTTATGTAAGGATGCCAAGAAGGGATACAGAGACTGTATTCTCCAGTGAGGAGGAGGCAAAATTCCAATTTGGGAAGGGGAGGATACTGGAGGATGGCTCAGATCTTACCATTGTTGCCACAGGAGAGATGGTACCAGAGGCTATAAAGGCTTTAGAATTACTAAAAGAGGATGGGATAGAGGCCCAACTTATATCCATGGCAACTATTAAACCTATTGATGAAGACCTAATAGTAAACTCCACCAACGATCTTATAGTGTCCATAGAGGATCACAACATCGTAGGTGGGTTGGGAAGTGCCATAGGGGAGATAATTGCCGATCATGGTCTAAAGAAGAGACTCCTTAGGATAGGGGTAAGAGATGTATTTGGTATATCTGGAAGTGCCACAGATCTACTGAGATACTACGGATTAGACGGGGAGAGCATCTATAGAAGGATATTAGAGGAGATTAAAAATAAGTGATTTTAATGAGGATAAAAATTGGTGTTCTCGAGGTACTGGTAATACTCTCTATTTTAATAACCTCAGGAGCCCTAGTTTATAAATTTCTTTTTTTATCAGGGGATGATTACCACTTCGATGGAAACCAGATGTACAAATGTGCATGGGTCTCTGAAAAGATACTATCCAAAGGTTTTCCCCTCTATGCAGATGTTTACGGCAGATGGACCAGTACTGGAGAGGAGTTCAACGGTACAGTACTTATATTGAAGGCCCGTGGTGGAACCCTCTACGGTGTATACAACAATCGGTCTATAACTATAGGAGGAAGGATGGCCTATAAGGAAGACATAGCTGCCGAGAGGATAGTCTTAAAACCCCTGGGAAATACTATAGTGGTCTATGAGATAGACCCTGTTGAAGGACATTCCTTTAAAGATATAAGGGATAAAATAGAGAAGAGTATCAAACCCTATAAAAACCTGAATATTACCATACTTGAGACTTACATCTCAGGAACCTTTGCAGTAGATTCAAAAACCTACACTCCCACTGAACAACAGTATATTAGAAATAAAGTAGAGGATATAAACAACAGCAGGGGAGAGGACATTAAAGTGGAGTTTCTAGACAATGGGTTAATCATAGGGGGGAAACAGAGAATAAGTAATTTAGAGGTCTACGACAACTTTACAACACCTGAGAAGATACTTACATCAAAGATAGAGGTATACATCGTTGTAAATGAGACCTTAAAGGAGTTACCTGAAGATATTAGATCCTACAACATCACCAACTTAGTAACCTTAAAGTAATTACAAAGGATTACCATGGAGTGTATTGAAAAGAGTATAGAGGGAAAGTTAGAGGGGCATCATCTATTTTTAATACTAACCTCTCTGTTTATAGTACTCACTGAAGTATCCTACTACACAGGTGTTTTAGTACTTTTAAGTGCCCTGGTATTCTACATCTCCTTTCTTGTGGGCAAGAGACTGTTTTACATCTTAAGGTTGGAGGATTTAGATTATAGGGAGGGATATAGAAGGGGGTATGTTTTGGGATTAACCCTTATGTTTGTAGGATTACTCTTTTTAGTCCTAGATCTTCTCTGGGTAGGAGGTATACCTCTATTTGATCCTGCCTCCAAAAGGTTTTTAAGTCCCCTATTTACAATGCTCTCCCGTCTCTTAATTCTGGGATGGGCCCTGGTGATAGCCTCCAACCTCTCCCTGGATAAAATAAGGGTAATAGTGTATGCCCTTATCTTCTCAGCTACTTTAATGCTGCTAGGATATAGAACAGGTGTAACAGTACTTCTGATGTCCACCCTCTTTATCCTCTACTATACTGACAGGATAAAAAATAGGGAGTTAATATTACTCGCTTCAGGGGTAATTCTCCTACTTCTCATTCTCTCTATAGTAAGGATGAAGGTACTGGGTAGTGGTGGTATCCCCCTACTTTCCAGGATGGATTTAACCATGAGTGTTCTAGATATAATAGTACATAACTTCAACGGTGTATTCAACGGCTATTTAACATACTGTGCTATCTACTCCTACCTTGGAATGACTCCAGGTCCAAGGACCGTTATAGCCAATAGCTTAGGTATTCAGGATGTTACCATAACTCCAACTATATTTGGAGGGGTAATTGGAGACTATGGCTTATTAGGTATTGTACCATACTTTGGTATATTGGGGCTATTTATGGGATTTCTATCCAGGATAGCCCAAAATTTCAAGGGGATATATCTAGGGATTTACGCTGTGATGCTCTCCTATCTACTGGTAGGTATTGAGACAGGTATCCTAGATCTAGATGTAATAATGTACTATATCCTGGGATTCCTACTGTGTATCTACCTTGTAATTAAAAGAGTCAATCCTTTAAAAGGGTTATATCTCACTCCCCTAAGGGAGGGAAAAAAGAGTTAGATTATTCAAACTTTACCTTGATAGCCTTTGTTGGGCACAGATCTTCACAGACACCACAACCTGTACATAACTCCTCCTGGGCTACAACAACTTTGTCTCCCTCAACGGCAAAAACCTCCATGGGACAGTTATGATAGCACTCTCCACACTCCTTGGCACCTCTACATAACTGGTAGTCTATAGTTACACTGGGCATCTATTCACCGTGATATCTTTTTTCTTTTCTGAGAGATCTTATAATATATAAACTTACCTATCTCTTGAATTTTCCCCTTCTACTCCGTAGTGGAACTCCCTAGCTGTCTCGAATATCTTTATGCACCTATCCCCAAACCTCTCAACATCCTTAAGGAACATCCCAAATTGAATGTAGTAATTAATATCCGTGGCCTTACACTTTTCCTTCTCACAGAGGGTCTTCAAGATCTTATCTAACTTTCTATGGAGTTCCTCCTCTAAGTCGTATATCTCAAAGGAGACTTTCTTATCCTTAACCACATCCATGGCTATTGTAAACATCCTCTTAATTATGCTAAATATCTCCTCTATATCCTCCTGGAGGTAATCCTTTATATACAACCCCTCTATAACCTCCTCTGCAATATTGGAGAGGTAATCCCCACATCGCTCAATATTGGAGGCTATCTTGGATAGAAGTGCCCTCTGTCTAGGTGGTAGGTACCTGAGACTGTCCATTTTAAGGGTGATGTCCACCTCTTCCTCCAACTTGTTAAGGGTGTAATCCTGAAATATTACACTTTTCGCATCCTCAACATTACCTGTCTTCAGTGCCTTATGGACCTTATCCAGGTTCTGTAGAACCTTATCACCCATCTTATCCAGTAGATCTATAATCTGGAATATGGGTTTTTCTATAATGTTGTATATCTCCAACTTTGACAACTTATCTATATCTACAACGTAGGGGTGGAGTACTATCTTTTCATCTATGAGAGGTTTCAACAACTTTGCAACATATCTCCTACTTATATTCAACTTCTTTGCTATCTCCTCCTGGGTTTCAGGCTCCTCCCTTATTATGGTCTCTATAATGGCCGCCAACGTGGCATCTTTGCCCCTTAACATCCTATCCCATTTTAGGCATATCTGTACATATTATAGGATTTGAGCACCTCATCTTTTAATATGTTTACTATCCTCCTCCTGTACTCTATAAACTCCAGACTATCCCTCTTCCTAGGTCTTGGGAGATCTATGGGGATAATATCCTTTATCCTTCCAGGTCTTGCAGTCATCACTATAACCCTGTCTGAAAGGTAGACAGCCTCCTCTACACTGTGAGTGACAAATACCACCGTCTTCTTTTCCCTCTCCCATATCTTCAGCAGTTCATGCTGGAGTATAGCCCTGGTCTGAACATCCAGGGCTGCAAAGGGTTCATCCATAAGTACCACTTTAGGGTCGTTGGCCAAGGTTCTGGCAATAGCCACCCTCTGCTGCATACCTCCACTAAGTTCATAGGGATAGGCCTCCTCAAACCCCTCCATCCCCATCATCCT
>DQVW01000052.1 GCA_015661555.1 Methanothermococcus okinawensis | reverse complement strand
GCACCTTCCGAAATCCGCACCCCCCTCTAAAAATAGGATGGAAGTCTCCAATATTTCTCCGGGTAATAAAAAAAGGATTGTGATGAAAATAGCCCTATTTTCCTAACTTCTTCAACTTGCTGTAGAATTTCCTACCTTTGACAAAGTAGGTATAGGACTCTGACTTTCTCATTACAACTTCATCCCCCTCTTTCAGAGCCCCTTCCACATTTCCATCTATAACTACCAATACAGGTTTCCTCAGTACTCTTATTAAAATCTCGGCGTTCCCACCTACTACTAGAGGACGGGAGAAAAGTTTAAAGGGACATATAGGAACTATTACAAAGGCGTCCATGGAGGGCTCCAGTATTGGACCTCCAGCACTTAGAGAGTAGGCAGTGGAACCAGTGGGAGTTGATACTATAATCCCATCAGCTCTAACCTCCTCTACAAACTCCCCATTTATGTACACCTCAAAGTGTACCATCTTTGCAGGACTTTTTGTTATTAACACCACCTCATTTAAGGCATCTGGAAGAACCTTCTGACAACCCTTCTCCCTGAATCTAACTACAGAGCTACATTTAGTTCTCCTCTCAATCTCGTAGTTTCCCCTTATAACCATATCTATGGCTTTAAATACCTCCTCCTTGCTGAACTCCGTAAGAAAGCCAACAGTACCCATATCTATACTGATTATAGGTATCTCATTCCCCCCTATCAACCTGGCAGCCCTCAGTACAGTACCATCCCCTCCTATAGCCAACATATGAGACACTTCTCTTAAATCCCTCATAACCCTACAACTGTATCTCTCCATGTCCAACCTATTTTCCAAAATATTATAAAGCTCCTCCTCCAGGAGATAACCTACCCCCTTGGATTCCAGATAATCCATGATCTGGACAACAAGATCCAAAGCATCCTCCCTATCCAGCCTAGATATTATACCAAATTTTGTAGGCTTCAACACCCACCTGTTTCCAAATATACCTACTAACTTCCTGTGAAGTGCCCTGTTTGAACATATCAGGGAGGTTCTCTCCCTGACATCTAAACTCATATTCAGGGATCTTCCATCCCTATCTGTTACAATCCCCCCAGATTCCTTTAGAATAACATAGCCCCCTGCAATATCACAGAGCCTAGTAGTCTTATTTACATTTATAAATGCATCTAAGGCTCCCCTAGCCACATAACACATCTCCAAGGCCACAGAGCCAAATATCCTTATTCTTTTCACCTTCCTGTCCTTTATGAAATTTAAGGTGTTAGTTGTTAGACCGTAGGCAAAAACCCCCACCGTGGCATCCTTGAGATTTTTAGTTTCAGATACCTCTATCTTTCTCCACTCTCCCTCCTTCTTCTCCCACATATAAGCCCCCTTATTAACCCTTCCATAGTACATCTCCCCCGTAGCTATACTTTTCACCATCCCCAGCTCTAGATCCTGTATACCCATCTCCCTTACTTTATCTATGTCATTCCTCCCCTCCCTTACCCTACCCATGGCTATAGAGACAGAGTAAACTGGGAGGTTTTTCAATGCGTTATATGTACCATCTATGGGATCTAGCACAACGATATACTCCGGTGGACCCTCTCCCACCTTTTCAATTCCCACCTCCTCACTTATAAGTACTGCACTACAGTGCCTCTCTATGGCGTTTATGGCAATATCCTCTGCAATAATATCTATTCTCTTAGTTGGAGTACCATCTGCCCCAATTTTTACAACTTCCTCAGATCCCTCCCATCCAATTAGAGGTTTTATCCCCTTTTCAATACTATCTACTACCTTTTTGGCGATATGAAACATCTCCTCACTATCCATAACTTCACCCTAAGGGTATAAAAAAGAAGATATAAATCCCATTAATTTTTATAATAACAGCTTTTATTAAGAGAGGTTAGATAGGATGAAAAGATACCTTGTTCTTCTCTTACTACCCCTTTTCTTAAATAGTATATTTGGAGATGTGACCATTACAGTGCCTGCAGTTTCCACAACAGATTATGGATACGTGGGAACTACTATAAACATCGATGTAAGGGTGTCCAATGGAAGTGGTCATGTCTTCATAGATACCCTGCCAGTAACTGAGATGGATATGCAGAGTTCAGCGAGAGTTGCTGCAAAGGTAGCCTTTGACCTATGTAACAAGAATCAGAGGGATTACGATGTGTACTACATAGTTAGGTCGAAAGTTCCCATAATTGGAGGACCCTCAGCGGGAGGTGCTCTATGTGTAGCTACTGTTGCCCAGTTGAACAACTGGAGTATCAACAGGGAGGTGATGATGACAGGTATGATATATCCAGATGGAAGTATTGGACCTGCAGGGGGAATACTGGAGAAGTTAAAAGCTGCAAAGATGTCAGGTGCCAGGTACTTCCTAATACCTTATGGAGAACGATATATAACTGTGGAGGATCCCTACGTGGAAGGTGGCAATATCACTGTAGATGTTGTAGAGTATGGAAGGGAGTTGGGAGTAGAGGTTGTAGAGGTAAGAAGTATATACGACGCCATCTACTACTTTACAAACCAAACCTTGGTAGAGGAGAACTACACTCCCAACCCAGTATTGGAGGCCCTATACAGGAAAAAGATGAAGGGCCTTGCAGATAAGATATTGAAACTTGCCAAAGATAACTACCACTATGTAAAGGCTAGGTTGGAGAGGGATCCCAGTGCCAAGTTAAGTTATCTACTGGAGAGGAACCTTAAAAGAAGACTGGAGGGGGCTGGGGAAAATCTAGATATGGCGGAAGAACTGTACTCCAAGGGTAATTACTACTCTGCCACCTCAAAGGCCTTTGGGGCTCTAATAGACCTGGAATTTATAAACACTACCTTAGACTACATGGAAAGTAAGGATAAAAGGGGTTATTTAAAGGACTATCTAGTAAATATTCAGGAGGATATTAAAAATAAAAAAGAAATTGTCGGAGATAAAAAACTTGGAAAGGATAACTTTGAGTATATTCTGGCCTCAAAAAGTAGGATCTACGAAGGGGAGTATCTTCTAGACAGGGCCTGGAAGGAGTACTACAACGACAACCCTATAGCAGCTATAGAGTACGCCTCCTATGGAAAATGGAGGGGGAAGAGTGGCCTCTGGTGGCTGGAACTCTCCGATGGGAATGGGGAAACTATAGAGGAGTGTCAACTGATGCCCCTTGCCCAGAAGTACCTGGATAACGCTGAAGTTGTAGTCCTCTACTCCTCCATGATACTACCTGGGATAGGACCGATAGAGGATGCAGAGGAGAAGTTGGAGAGGGCTAGGGAGTACTACGAGAGGGGGGAGTATCTACTCTCTATTGGGGAAAGTATAGATGCCTACGTATACGCTACAACCTCACTTAACTTCAATACAGATATAGATTATCTAAGGGAGAGGGCTGAAAAGAGAATTAACAAAGTAATGAGTAGGTATGGATATCTACCTATAAGTGCCATGGGATACTACGAGTATGCTAACGCCTTCAACAATTCCTTCTACAGGGCCCTATACTACAAGTACAGTACAGCCTACGCCCAGATGGACATGGATATACTCCAGGAGATAGGCCACAACTGTACAGATCAGGGGAGTATCTTCACATCTGGAAATTTAAGCATCCCCTTAGGATCAAAATCAGGAGAGAGGAAGGAGTCACACTCTACCCTTCACCCTGTTATCTTCCTATTTGTAGGTCTAGTAACTGGGACCCTCATAGGGTTCTTTATCAGGAGGGATAACAGTTAAAGGGTGTGAGATATGTTCTGTGACATTCAGGCTACAGAACCTGAGATCAAGGTCTCCCTTACAAGGGTAGGGGTCATTAACCTGAAGAAACTTGTAAAGATACACAGGAAAAACAGGAGGCCTATAATACTTCTACCAACCTTTAACGTCTTTGTAGATCTGCCAAGTTCCCAGAAAGGTATTCACATGTCTAGGAGTCCAGAGGTTATAGAGGAGGTAATAGAGAAATTAGTAGTTAGGGAGACCTATGGAGTAGAGGAGTTGTCTGTAAATATTGTTAAAAAACTCTTTGAAAGGCATGACTACGCAACAAGGGCAGAGGTTCTAATGTACGGGGACTACATACTGGAGGAGAGGTCCCCCATTACAGGCAAACCCTCTCAGGGGGTTTGTAAGATTATAGGCAGGGCTTATGGGGTAAAGGATAAGGAGGGTAATATCCATATCAAGAAGATGGTAGGTGCAGAGGTTGTAGGTATTACAGCCTGTCCCTGTGCCCAGAATCTCCTAAAGGAAAAGACAATTCAGAATCTAAAGGAGAAGGGATTTTCAGAGGAGGAGATAGAAAAGATACTAGATGCTGTTGTTGTTGCAACCCACAATCAGAGAGGTATAGGGACGGTAATGATAGAGGTTCCAGAGGGTTACAACGTAAGTATTGGGAAGATTATTGAGATTATAAAAAAATCCATGAGTGGGGAGGTATATGAATTACTGAAGAGAGTAGATGAGGCATACGTAGTGGAAAAGGCCCATAGAAATCCAAAGTTTGTTGAGGATTGCGCCAGAGAGATGATAAAGAGGATAGTGGAGGAATTTAAGTATTTACCTGATGATACCCAGGTGCTAGTTAG
>DQVW01000034.1 GCA_015661555.1 Methanothermococcus okinawensis | reverse complement strand
CCATTCCCACAACGAGGATATACTTAAAATCCCTGTCATCTAGAGAGTACTGTTCAATATCCTCGTATATAACTTCCATAAAACCTAACTCCCCTTTCTCGTACTTCTCCATAGTTCTCCTGTAGGCCATATCTGCAATATCCCTCATACCCTCTATATCCTCCAGAGATAGACCTTCACTACCTAGTTTCTCCCTCATAACATTACTGTACTTAAAATAGTCCCCCATGATAATCACCACTATAAAAATTATTCTCTATAAAGACTGTAGATCTTCTTCAAAATTCTCTCACTTAACCACTCACTACTTATGTATCTCTCGTATACAGGTAACCTCTCCTTTAGCCTATACCCTGCCTCCTCTGTATACTCCCTCAAGGTTTCAATCTCAGGCCAGGGGGCCTCTGGATTTACATAGTCCTTTGTAATGGGGGATATCCCTCCCCAGTCATCAACACCTGCAAGTAGGAACAACTGCCCAGTCTCCCTGTTTAAATTAGGTGGCACCTGGATAGATACCTCGGGAGGTAGTATCATCTTGGCTACCAGTATCACCTTTAACATCCTGAGAGGGGAGGGCTCCTTGAAGTTCTCCATGGGGATGCCCCTCTTGGATCTAAAGTTCTGAATTATCACCTCCTGTATATGCCCATACTCCTCTGACAACTTTCTAATATCCATAAGGGATTTGACAATCTCCTCACTACTCTCCCCTATACCTACCAGTATACCTGTTGTAAAGGGTATCTTCAACTTACCTGCATTCTCTATCATCTCCAGGCGTTTTTTAGGATCCTTACCTGGGCTGTTCCTGTGGGCCACAGTTTCCATTAACCTCTCACTGGAGTTCTCCAACATGATGCCCATGGAGGCGTTAACCTCCTTCAACATCTTTAACTCCTGGTACTCCAAGAGGCCACAGTTTGTATGGGGTAGTAGATTTGTGTTGTTGAGACACCAGTCCTCCAGGTGATAGAGGTACTCCAGGATACCCTCGTAGCCCATCTTCTTTAACTCCTCCCTTACCTTTGGATTCTCATCCACCCTTTCCCCAAAGGTAAAGAGTGCCTCTTTACACCCGTATCTATCCCCCTTTAGAAGTATCTCCTTAACCTCCCTCTCCTTCATAAGTCTATAATCTTCCCTTCTAAAGGTGCAGTATCCACAGAGGTTTCTACACCAGTTACAAAGGGGGATAAACACGTTCTTGGAGTAGGTAATATACTTCTTCTCCTCCCTTTCACCAACTAACCTCATAGCGTTGATAACAGCTCCAGGATCCCTGGACTCCAGGAAATCTACATAGTCCTCGAAGTGTTTAAATTCCCTAGAACTCATGGGCCTTCCCCAGGATATCTTTAATCTTCAAGTTGTTCTCGGTGAGATACTCCTCCAACTCCTTACAGATTTTATAGAAGATGTCGTAGCCTCTGTAGTACACCCCGGTGCCCACCTGTACAGCGGTTGCACCTGCCATCATGAATTCAACAACGTCATGTCCTGTGGTAATACCTCCCACCCCAACTATGGGAACATCTACAACGGAGTATATCTCGTATACACATCTCAGGGCTATGGGCTTTATGGCCTTCCCTGACATACCTCCAAATTTGTTGCCTAGTATGGGCCTCCCAGTCCTTATATCTATAACCATCCCTGGTCCCAAGGTATTTATTGCGGTGATGGCATCTGCACCTCCCTCAGTCACCGCCACAGCTATCTCCTTTATATCACTAACATTAGGTGTAAGTTTTACCATCACAGGTATCTTCACACTGTCCTTGACACCTGAGACCACTTTGTGGGATAGATCTGGATCCTGCCCTATCTGGGCACCGTAACCTCCTCCAGCATGGGGACAGGAGATATTCAACTCCAGGAGGTCCACATAGGGCTCCAGGATCTCAGCCACCTCTGAGAACTCCCTGGGATCCTTTCCATATATGGAACCAATAATTTTTACATCGATCCTCTTTAAGTAGTCCCTTATACCCTCCAACTCCCTGATATACTCTTTAACCCCAGGGTTTGGAAGTCCCATGGCGTTGAGGAATCCCCCCTCTACCTCCACTACAGTTGGATTCCTGTGTCCAGACCTCTTCTCCAATCCAAGGGATTTTGTGCATACAGCTCCTGCTCCATTCTTGGCCATCCTCTTCAGGGCTGCCCCAGTTTCACCCATGACCCCAGCCGCCAGAAATACAGGGTTTTTGAAACTTATCCCACACATCTCGATATTTAACATGGCTATCCCTTATTCCTCTTCCTCATTCTAATTACCTTGTAGTACTCCAGGTGGGGCTCCTTTAAAAATTTCTCCCTGGATTTCTTAACAGATCCAGAAACCCCCAACACTACTATGTTTATAGGCTTATCCCTGTACTGACTAAATGTTATCAAGGCGGCCTTTACAAAATCCACCTCATCCCTCTGCACCCTGAGAAGCCCCTTTGGGTGGTTGTAACTTATAAGCCAGGGGTTACTCTTTGAACACCCCCATATACCGTAGTAGTTGATAACTGCAGATCTAACTATCTGAACTACCTCATTGGCAGAGAGCTTCTCAGGGTATAGGATCTTAAAAGCTATGTACCTCTTCTTCTCCCTTAAAGTTGGGGGAAGTGTTTTAAGGGATGTCATGGTCTTACCTGGTTTATACTTTAGAGGCCACAGACCTTACAGAAGTTCTTCAGGATCTCTGGGCCGTACTCTGTATGGGAGACCTCTGGATGGAATTGAACACCGTATATAGGTTTACTTACATGTTTCATGGCCTCCACCTCACAGATATCTGAGTAGGCAAGGACTTTAAAATCCTTTGGAGGCACTTTAACCTCATCTCTATGGGAGGCCCAGGCTGTAAACTCCCTGGGGATGCCCCTGAATAAGTCATCCTCCTCCTTTACATATATCCTGGTGTAGGCGTACTCCTCCTTATGGGCCTTTCCAACTACCCCACCGAAGGCCTTACATATCAACTGATGACCAAGGCATATACCAAGTATTGGTACCTCTGCATTGAGGATGATATCTATACAACCTGAAGCCCCTTCAAGGTCTGGCCCCCCACTTATGATGATGCCCTTTACCTCCTCTCCAATCTCCCCTGGAGAAATGGTGTTGGGAACTATCTCTGAGGGTACTCCTAGGTATCTTAAACTCCTATGTATCCTGTGGACGTACTGACCTCCGTTGTTAACTATAAGGATCATCCTACCACTTTTAACTTTTATAAAAAATAGTAAGACTATAATATTTTTTATTATTAAAATCGAGGTGAAAAGCCATGAATAATAGGAACAAGATACCCTTTAGACAACTCTGTGGAAAGTCCATTGTGGGTAATATGGGAGGTATCCTGGGAAAGGTGAGGGATGTAATCTTCGATGAAAATACAGGGAAGATAATTTCCCTGGATATGGAACCTTCGGAAAACAGCCCTATATATGAACAATCCTCAAAGGGGTGTTACACCTTGGTACCCTATAAGATAGTCCTGGGTATAAAAGACGTGGTAGTGGTAGATGAAAATAGATTAAACTGTATCAAGATTATAGAGAAGGAGGAGTAGATTTAATACTTTTCAGGGTGTCTAAGAATCTCTTTAGAGTTTTTCTCAGGGACCTTAATCCCTCCTCATCCTCCATAACTCCTTCTTTTCCCCTGTCTTTTGACCAGAAGGTGGAACCTAAGTTAGCTCCAAAGGATCCTCCACCTACAGGTATCATCTCGTTTATCATGTAGAAGTCGTGGATAGTTCTTAATGCAATCTCCTGCCCTCCATTTCTATCTCCACCTACAGCGATACCTGTACCTACCTTGTTCTTCAGGACCTTGGGATCCCTTGCAACTAGGGCTCTACATCTATCCATGAGGGTTTTCAACTGTCCAGATATATTACCCTGATAGACAGGGGTACCCATTATTACCCCATCTGCCCATTGGAGGTTCTCGTAAAACTCCCCTAAGTCATCCTTGTGGATACAGCCCTCCCTCTTCTTTACACAGTAGTCACAGTGGATACAGAATTTTATATCCTTCCTGAAAACTGAGAAGTATCTTACCTCACAGCCTTTCTCCCTTAGATACTCCAAGGCGTAGTTGACCAGGTAGTGGGTACCCTGGAGTCTTGGACTGCCACTTATACCGAAGACCTTCATCTCTTCACCCTTCATGTAGTATCTCCTTTATACCCTCTGAGAGTATCTTTATCAGTCTCTTCCTCCTAGGTTCCTTTATAGCCTCTAGACACTCGTCACATATTAACTTCAGGGCCTTATCTCCACAGGCCTCCACACAGGCTGGGGTTATCCTATCTACATCTAGGCAGAGGGTACACTTATGGGCAACCTTGTCCCTTGTAAATATGGCTCCAATGGGACAGGCTATCTCACACATGCTACAACCTATACATCTCTCCCTGTCCACCACTGGAATGTTGTCCTTTAAATATATGGCATCTACAGGGCAGATCTTCATACAGGGGGCATTTTCACACTGCATACAGAAGATAGGTACTCCCTCAGCCTTCTTTATCCTTGCCACCCCATGGGTCTCCTCACACTTAACTATACAGTCGTTACACTTTGAACACTTTGTAGGGTCTATCACCACTATCTTGGGGTTCATCACATCACCTTAGAGGTTCTCAAGCAGCATCCTAAAACGTTTTATAGCCTCTATGTGCTCCCCCTCTTCCATGTTGGGAAAGGAGTAGTGGGCATTTGGTATATACTTCCCATCTAGGGTTAGGGTTACAGTATCTGAGAAGTGTTTCATATGAGCTAGTGCCTGATTTAGATAGTAGTAGGTGATACCGATGAACATTACCAGGTCGTAATCCTCCCTTTTTACCATCTTTATAAGGTCCAGGAGATTCATCTCCCTGGGGGTGTATATCTTCTCTATACTTAGGTCCTCCAGGTATCTTACAGCCTCACCCCCATACTCCCCTATTACCAGGAGAGGTCTCCTACTCCTCTTGACCATGCTAACTGCTATCTTTGTACTTACAACCTCTGCATGGTGGAGGTTGGTACCTGCAGTAGGTTGATAGGGTATATTTCTCCCCAGCATACTTTTCACCTTTAGTAGAGGAGGGTTGGCTCCTGGGGTATCTCCTTCCTAGGTTCCCAACCCTTCTCCTTTAGATACTCCAATATCTTATCCTTCAACATAAAGGGTATGTCCTTCTCAGTTCTGATGAACTTCTCAAGATCTGGAGGCATACAGTTGAAGTACTTCTCGTAGAGGGTTACATAGTGGTAGACCTTCATACTTCTACCTCTACTTCCGTCATTTGGTCTCATACATAGTTTAGGTATGGTACAGAGACACTCCTTGAAGTTCTCTGCAGCGGTTATCAGGTGTTCAGGTGTAGGGTCTATCCTCATGACCTTTTTAAGTTTCCTGTCGTAAACCTCGAAGTCCTCCCCGTCACTGAGGTAGAGTCTCCTGTACTTTATCCCATGGGGTCCAACTATCACAGGTATACCCCACCTGTTGAACCCTGTTGCAATTGCTACAGCCTTCTGACTCATGGCACCCCAGGCAACACCAACAGCTCCAACCCTGTTCAGTATGTAATCTGCAACCTGGGCGAAGTTACCCTCCAGGGGCAACTTGGCAAAGATATTTGCAATCTTTATGGCAGCCCCACTTACATGACAGTTTGAGAGACAGGGACCTGCATTGATAAGCCCTCCAGCCTGGAACTCCCCAGGGTACTTCTCGTAGAGTGTCTTACCATCACTGTCCTTCCACATCCCTATGGACATGGAGGCACATCCTGCAGCAACTACGATATACTTCCTCTCAAGTAACTCCTTTGCCATCAGTGCCAACTCCTCCTCCCCATTTGGATAGTTTGTACACCCTGCAAATGCCACTACCCCAGGGATCTCTCCGAAGACTATTGGAGCCCCAACCTTCCTGATCTCCACATCCTGTATAGGTCCTCTTCCTGCCCTTACCTTAAACTCCAAGGTGTGATAGAGCTCCCCAGCCTTTGTTATCATGGAGACAATGGGTAGGTTCCTCTCACATTCACTTTCACATCTTCCACAGCTGTAACACTTTTTATAGAGGTCTGCAAGTTTTTCAAATCTCCCCTCCTTGGCCTCAACTATACTCTCCATTACAGGGAAGGAGTTGGGACATACCCTGTTACACCAGCCACACTCTGTACATCTATTTGCCAGGGCCCTTATCTCCTCTAAGGCTGGGAGACATCTCTCCTTCATCTTCCTTCTACTTCTGAACACTATCCTGGCAAGTTCAACTGCCACCTTACCTACCTTACTCTCCTCTAGAATCAGCCCTGCACCCTCCCTAAGTATCCTACTTATAATCTCATCCTCACTGAGATGGGAGAGGTCCTCGAGACCCAGGCACATCTTGTCGTTGGTGGCAATTACTACAGCCCCTGTCCTCCTAGCCTCCTCCAGAATGTCCAACCTTATACACTGTTCATCTACCACTATAACATCTGCAACCCCACTCCTTATGAACATCAACTGCCTAGAGAGGGGTCCCACTATCTTGGCATCCTTACTGTATCTTGTGGCGTCCAGTGCAGTACAACATATACCACAGACCTCTATCTCCTCCTCCAACCCCTTCTCCTCCATGTAGTCTATTATATAGGTGCTAGGTATCACGTTATGCCCTATACAGAGAATCACAGGCTTATTCCTATCAATACAGTTTAT
>DQVW01000094.1 GCA_015661555.1 Methanothermococcus okinawensis | reverse complement strand
GTACCTATTAGGATATCCCTATTTTTTATATGGCTTATCTCATGGGCAATTACTCCCTCCAACTCCTGGGAGTTAAGGAGATTCATAATACCTGTAGTAACTGCCACCACCCCATGTTTCGGACTTCTACCAGTTGCAAAGGCATTTGGTGTAGGAGTATCTATTATAGCCACCTTAGGTTTTGGAATACCTGCCCTCCTTGCAACCCTCTCCACAATCCTGTGAAGATATGGAGCCTCCCTTTCATCTACTATTCTAGCCCCATAACTCATAAGTACAATCTTGTCACTGAAGAAGTAGGCAATAAGATTAGGTATCAGTGCTATTATAAGGGCAACTAGGGGATGTATATGCAGCATTAAACATGCCCCATAGAGTATTCCAGTAAGTAGGGCCATCAACAGTATTACCTTTAAAGTGGTCATCATTTCCCATCCCTCTATTGCCTTTTCTGAATTCTTTCAATTATTTATTCACTAACTTATAGATAAATATTAAAACACCCTAATTCTTGGGTACATCTCCTATAGTCTCTCCACATGGAGAATAGACAAGGGGCTGTGAACATGGAGGGTAAAGATCTGAAGACACTGATAAAAAACTATATGGAGTATAGAAAGGAGTACTATGAGAAAAATAAAGAGTTATTCGCCAAGTTGGCTGAAGAGGGTCAAAAACCAAAGGTATTCTTCATCACATGTAGTGACTCACGGGTTGTCCCAAGTATAATAACAAAAGGAGATCCTGGGGATCTTTTTGTCCTGAGAGTTATAGGGAACTTTGTGCCACCTCATGAATCTGCCCTAGAGTACAGTGGTGTTGCATCGGCAATAGAGTATGCAGTTTCTGTGTTAGAAGTGGAGCATATCATAGTCTGTGGTCACTCACAGTGTGGAGCCTGTAAGGCACTCTACCAAGATATCCCAGAGGATCCAGAAATGATGGCTATAAAAAAGTGGTTAAAAGTGGCAGAGCCAGTTAAGGAGTACGTTTTAAAGGAGATTGGAAATAAGACTGTGGATAAGGAGAAACTTGCAGAACTTACTGAGAAGACCTCCATAAAATTCCAGATTAAAAACCTTATGACCTATCCAGGGGTAAAGAGAAGGGTAGAAAACGGGGAGCTCTCTATACATGGATGGTACTTCAATATAAGGACTGGAGAGATTGAATATTACGACCAGGAGAGGGATACATTTATCCCCTTGGAGCAATACAAGGGTTAATTCCCTATTTTTTTATTATGTGGATTTCACATTTTATGAAATAATGTTCACTAATAGAAAATTTTATATAGAATTTTAAGACCAATAGCTAAATGTTAAAAGGGCAAAATAGGTGGTATTTTGAAGAAGATAGCAGCTCTACTTTTGGGGATACTTCTCCTAATCCCTGTGGTATCCCTAAGTGGGTGTATGGGCGCCCAGGAGGAGGCTCAGCCTCAAGAGACTGCTGCTAAGCCAATAACTCAGCCTACTACTCCTAAGAAGACCGTCGTAATTAGAACCTCTGGAGCAACCTTCCCAAAGTACCAGATACAGAAGTGGATAGCAGACTACCAGAAGGTAAACCCAAATGTAAAGATTGAATATGAGGGAGGAGGAAGTGGAAAGGGGCAGAAGGACTTCTTAATGGGTCTTACACACATAGGAAGAACTGACCCACCTGTAAAGGAGGACATGTGGAAGAAGTTCTTAGAAACTGGAGATCAGCCATTACAGTTCCCCGAGATCGTTGGAGCAGTGGTAATAACCTACAACGTTCCAGAGATTGGAAAGCATAACTTGAAGCTAAGTAGAGATGTACTTGCTGATATATTCCTAGGGAAGATCGAGTACTGGGACGACGAGAGGATAAAGAAGTTGAACCCTGAGGTTGCCGACAAATTGCCACATGAGAAGATAATAGTTGTACACAGAAGTGACAGTAGTGGTACTACTGCCATATTCACAACCTTCCTAAGTATGATAAGCAAGGAGTGGGCTGAGAAGGTGGGAAGTGGAAAACTTGTGGACTGGCCAGTTGATAAGATGGGTAGAGGGGTTGGAGGAAAGGGTAACCCTGGAGTAATCAGCATATTGAAAAAGACCCCGTACAGTATTGCATACACCGAGTTGTCCTACACCATTAAGAACGACCTGCCAACTGCAGCTATAGAAAACAGAGAGGGCAAGTTTGTTGAGCCTACAACAGAGACAATCCAGGCAGCTGTTGCAGGTGTTAAGACCAACATACCAGATCCTACAGAGGGTTACAAGGAGGATACAAAACAGCTGTTAGACGCCCCAGGTGAAAAGGCCTATCCAATTGTAGCATTTACACACTTCCTGGTATGGGAGAACAAAGACTACAAGCACTACACCCCAGAGGAGGCTAAGGCTATCAAGGACTTCCTGAGATGGGTACTAACTGAGGGGCAGAAGCCAGAGCACCTGGCAGAGGGTTATGTAGGGCTGCCAGAGGAGGTTGCACAGATTGGATTGAAGGCTGTTGATAGGATAAAAGATTAATCACTTCTCTTTTTTTCTATTTTTTTATTTTAAAAATTACAATGGCTGATACCATGGATCTGAAGAAGATTTTAAGAAAGATTGACGAGTTCAAGATAATAACCATGCCTGCAGTTATAGTGGTATTTTTGCTGTTTGTTTCAATGTTGGTCTTCTACTTCATATCCTCCTATCCGGCAATTGAGAGGTATGGGATAGATCTCTTTATAAAAAACGTATGGATAGCAGCTGAGGAGGCTAGTAAGGAGGTATACGGTTTGGCAGCTCCAATCTGGGGTAGTATCTATACTGCAGTGATAGCTGTACTGTTCGCACTCCCCATCTCCATAGCCTACGCCATCTATGTAAACGACTACGCCCCAAAACCCTTGAAGTATCCCCTTATTGTAATATCAGATATTATGGCTGGATTACCAACTATCATCTACGGTATATGGGGGGCACTTATACTAGTCCCCATACTTAGGGACTACATTATGAAGTACCTCTATGAGTACTTCTCTTTCATACCCCTCTTCGATTATCCACCTCTAACTGGATTCTGCTATCTATCTGCAGGTATTCTCCTGGGGATTATGGTTATACCCTTTGCCTCCGCTATTATAAGAGAGGCCTACGCCATGATACCTACGGTATATAAGGAGGGTCTCTACGCCCTGGGAGCAACGAGATATGAGGCCACAAAGGTACTACTGGGATACATCAAACCTGCAATTCTATCAGGGTTTATACTGGCATTTGGTAGGGCCCTAGGTGAGACAGTTGCAGTATCCCTGGTTATAGGTAACGCCTTCAATCTAACCTACAAGTTGTTTGCACCTGGATATACCATCTCCTCCCTGATAGCAAACCAGTTTGGAAATGCGGCGATCTACAAGTACATGACCTCTGCACTCTATGCAGGAGGGCTGGTACTCTTCCTTATAGGTCTTGTGGTGAATTTAATAGGGCTGTACTATCTCAGGAGGTGGAGAGCTCATGTTTCACATTGATTACAAGAAGTTGAGAATGTTAAAGGACAAGATATTTGTATTTACTATTGCAGCTCTAACCTTTCTGGCAATACTTCCCCTCTTTCACATTATCCTGTCAATATTTCTCAAGGGTGCACCAGTTATTGCAGAGAGGGGCCTGCCCTTTCTAACTGAGACCTTCAGTAACGGGGGTATTGGACCAGCCATAGTAGGTACCATTATCCTTACAATTACGGCAACTGCAATTGGAGTTCCTCTGGCATTCCTCGCTGGAGCCTACGCCTACGAGTTCCCAGATAGCTTCATAGGTAGGGCTACAAAGGTACTACTTCAGATAATGTTGGAGTTTCCAACTATCCTTGTAGGTACCTTTATAGCTGGAGTTGTTGTATTCCCCATGGGGACATACTCTGCTCTAGCTGGGGCCTTGGCCTTGGCGATTATCCTTATGCCCTATGTTGCAGTCTATACAGAGGAGGCCATGTCAGAGGTGCCCAAGATCTACAAGGAGGGGGGCTATGCCCTGGGATGTACAAGAGCCCAGGTTATCTTTAAAATTATTGTAAGGATGGCCAAGGCTGGAATACTTACCGGGGTATTGATAGGTATGGCTAAAGTTGCCGGGGAAACAGCCCCTCTACTCTATACAGCAGGGGGTCTTTACGAGTCCTATCCAAAAAGTCTATTTGAACCTATTGGAGCACTTCCCCTACTAATCTACAACCTGGTTCAAAGCCCCTCCCCCGAGGATCACAGGATGGCCTGGGGAGCAGCCCTAGTTATGTTGATTCTCTTCCTGGCTCTATTTGTACCTATAAGGTACCTCCTGAAGAAGGATACTGTAAAACTTTAAATTCTTTTTTATTTTCAAAATAATTTTTAATTAACAACAGAATAATTTTTCCTCGGTGATACTTTTGATAACTGACGTTCTAGTAATTGGAGGGGGAGGAGCTGGAGCAAGATGTGCAATAGAGTGTAGCGATAAGAGGGTTGTAGTGGCAGTTAAGGGATTGTTTGGTAAAAGTGGATGTACTGTAATGGCTGAAGGGGGTTATAATGCCGTATTAGATCCTAGGGATGACTTTGAAAAGCACTTTAGAGACACCATAAAGGGAGGCTGCTATATAAACAATCCAAAGTTGGTGAAGATACTGGTAGAAAATGCACCTAAGGAATTAAAGAACCTAGAGAGATTCGGGGCTCTCTTTGATAGGAGGGAGGATGGAAGTATAGCTCAGAGACCTTTTGGGGGACAGAGTTTCAACAGGACATGTTACAGTGGGGATAGAACAGGACATGAGATAATGACCTCCCTTATGGAGTACACCTCTAAGTTGGAGAATGTTACAGTTCTTGAGGATGTTATGGCTGTAAAGCTGATAGTGAAAGATAATAGATGCTATGGAGCTATCTTTTTAGATCTTGTAGAGGGAAGGTTATTCCCTGTATATGCCACATCCACAGTACTTGCTACAGGGGGTGCTGGACAGCTATATCCCATAACCACCAATCCTCTCCAGAAGGTGGGGGATGGTTTTGCATTGGCCTACTGGGAAGGGGTGGAGTTAATAGATATGGAGATGGTACAATTCCACCCCACAGGTATGGTAAATTCAGGTATCCTTGTAACCGAGGCTGTGAGGGGTGAGGGGGGTATACTCTATAACAGGTATGGAGAGAGATTTATGGTGAGATATGACAGGGAGAGAATGGAGTTGTCTACGAGGGACGTTGTTGCCAGGGCTATATACAGGGAGATAAAGGAGGGAAGAGGTATTAGGGGAGGAGTCTATCTCGACGTCTCCCATCTAGATGATGAGGTTATCGAGGAGAGGCTGGAGACCACCCTTAGACAGTTCCTAGATATAGGGATAGATATTAGGAGGGAACCTATGATAGTGGCCCCTACTGCCCATCACTTTATGGGAGGGGTGAGAATAAACGAAAGATGTGAGACGAACATTGAAGGTCTATTTGCCTGTGGGGAGGTAACAGGGGGTATTCATGGGGCAAATAGACTAGGTGGTAACGCCCTTGCAGATACCCAGGTATTTGGGGCAATTGCTGGGAGGAGTGCAGGGGAGTTTGTGGAGGAGATGGGTACCCTTAGAGATCCAGTAGATGTGGGAGGCATGATTAATAGGATTAAAAGTGAGGTGAGGGAGAAAATAGGTAGAGAGAAGGGGTATTCAATACATACACTTATAGGGGAACTTAAAAGTACCATGTGGGATGAGGTGTCGATAGTTAGGGAGGAGAGAGGTTTAAGAAGTGCCCTCTCTAAGATAGAGCTTTTAAAAGAACATCTAAAGAAGGTGAAGTTAAGAGGGGTATTTGAGGTCCAGAAATACTTTGAGTTTAAAAGTATGTTAACAGTTGCAGAACTTGTAACTAGATGTGCCTTGGAGAGGAGGGAAAGTAGGGGTGCTCACTACAGGTCAGACTATCCAGAAACTAGAGAGGAGTGGAGGGGTAATTTAGTAGTGTCTAGAGATGGAATAAGGTTTATAAGGTCTCCTTCTATTGAAGGTTAAGTCACTATTTTTAGAGAGGGGGTGCGGATTTCGGAAGGTGTCGGGACACGAGTCCATAGCGAGATTTTCACGGGGGTGCGGATCTCGTCCTTATTCTGGGTTTTAGTATGGGGGTAGAGAGGTTGTAGGTACGAATTTTTTCGGGGATGCCCGGAAGGTGGGTTCCGGGGCTCTGAAAGGGGGGTGTGGATTTCGGAATTTTTGGGGGTTCTAGTTAGGGGGTTGTACTGTTCTAGGTACGAAATTCGTCATGACTTCCTGGAAAAACCGGGATATAGAAATCGTGAATTGGGACGAATTTCGTACCGGGGTATCAGGAAGGTTAATGGGGGATATTAGAATCTCTGATCCGAATTTCGGCATAATGAGGGGTGTTACCCCGGG
>DQVW01000043.1 GCA_015661555.1 Methanothermococcus okinawensis | reverse complement strand
TTCCACTAGTAGATTGAATCTTTAAAGTCCAATCACCAGATTGTAACGGTTTATCTTTCTCCATATACTTATAGCACCATTCAATTTCAGGATTTCCTATTAAGTTATCCATTCTATCTCCATGAACCACACTCCCATTTGGAGCAATTAATGAAATGTTAAGGTATTTAAGATCAGAAGAGTTTACATATACCAAGATGAAGGCTGGTTTATACGCTTCTTCAAATACACTGGAATAGACTTCAATTAAATATTCTTTTGTTGAATATGGAGGTATATAATCAGTATCTTCTATGCCAGATGCTGGTAGAGCTCCTCCACTGAAACTTATAATATCTGCATCATTTTCTGCAGCCCATTGGAAACCTTTTAGAAGTATATAAAAATCGGTTCTACCACTTTCATTAAAAACCTTAACTCCAATTAGATCTGCTCCTGGAGCTACACCTGTTTTATAATCTAGCTTCCCAGTTCCAGCTATTGTTCCAGCTACATGTGTACCATGTCCATTGTCATCATAGGGTTGTGATATATTGTTTACAAAATCCTTCCAGGCAATTATTTTTCCTTCTAAATCAGGATGAGGTGCTATTCCAGAATCTACAACAGCTACTTTAACACCACTTCCATTTATTCCCCACTGCCATACTTTATCTGCTTCAATCCACTTAACACTCCAGACAATTTGGGGAGTTCCTGATTTAATATCAACCTTTGAGGGTGTATAAGACTCTGTATCAGAAAATAGCTCTATAGGGTAATCCCGGACTATCTTTTTTACTACCTTAATTTTCTTTAACTCTTCAATTACTTCAGGATCTGCATCCATGGCAATTGCATTTATAATCCAAAGTTGTTCAACGTTCCTTACCTTCCCCTCTTTTTCAAAGTTCTTTATTGTTGCCAGTATATCCTCTTGATATTCAAGTACAGCTGTCTTAAAGGTTTGAAGATCTTCAGCTTTCTTAATTTGATCTGTATCTTCCAGTACTACAATTATCCTCTCTGCAGATACTACTGGTAGTAAGATAAAAATGGAGAGAAGGAGAACAAGTAAAATTTTATTATTCATAGAGTATCACCTCTTTTTAATTTATTTAATTGAATTTAATTGTTGTTCCCAATTAAATAATTTTCTCTATAAAAAAGAAAAGAGATTAATTCTTCCCTTTTATCTCCTCTAACACCTTATCTAGATCTACCTCTATAGGAGGAGCCAGTTTAATTACCTCCTCTTTTTCTCCTTTATACCTTGGTATAATATGGAAGTGTAGATGAGGTACCTCCTGACCAGCTGCAGGTTTGTTGTTACTTAGTATGTTGTAGCCATCGAAATTTAGGGGCTTTAATATCTCCAACACCTTCTTAATAGCTTTAGTTATGGCTAGAGCCACATCCTCTGGCAATTCCTCAAAGGTTTCATAGTGATCCTTCGGTATAACCAGGGTATGTCCCTTACTTCTTGGATTTATGTCCAGGAATGCCATGGTCTTTTCATCCTCATATACTATCTTTGCAGGTATCTCCTTCTTGACGATCTTACAGAAGATGCACATGGTATCACCTCAACTTCTCCTTTCCACCTCTTTTTACAGCATCCCTTATATTCTCCATGATAGTGGGATCCCCCTCTACAACAGTACCTGTTACAATGGCATCTGCTCCACTTACTACCTTCCTGTAGGCGACCTCTGGAGTCCTTATACCTCCCCCCACTATGATGTTGATACCACTTATCTCCTTGGAAATCTTTATCATCTCGTCACTTACCGGGTACTCTGCACCACTGCCAGCCTCCAGGTAGGCCCATCTCATTCCAAAGTATCTTGCAGAGAGGCAGTACATGGCAGCTATCTCAGGTTTCCTCTGGGGTATCTCCCTTACCTCTCCAACGAAGCCCACTGCAGTCCTTCCAACTGGTTCAACACCTAGGTAGGCCATAGGTATAGGCTCTAGGGAGTACCTCTTAATGGTGAGGGAACCTAAGGTAGGTGCCAAGGTTGTCCAGTAGGTGTTACTGGAGTTCATAAGGGACATGAAGAATACAGCATCTGCATAGGGGGTCAACCCATCTACATTTCCTGGAAAAAGTATAACTGGGACATCTTTAACCATTTTTTTAATCTCCCTTGTAACCTGATCTAAGTTGGAGACACCGATACTCCCTCCAACTATTACAGCATCTGCGTAGTCTCCCACCCTCTCCACAACCTGGGAGATATCCCCATCTCCAGGATCCACAAGTACAAAGTAGAGGGCACCTTCACTTTCCAGGATACTGTAAAGTTTCCTCTCCACCTTCCCAATGGAGATCTCCATTGTAACACCTTACTTCTCAATTATAGTCTCCTTTATGGCCATTCCAAAGTGCCTTGCATTCTCATCGAATTTTACAAGTACCTTATCCCCCTCCTTGAGATCCACAACAGAGATAGGTTTCCCATCCTCCCCAACTAACCTTATAGTCTCTGCATTCTGGAGGATGGTCCTAAGGATGTCCCCCTTATACTCTGCCTCAACAAGGATTAGAGGCCTCCTCTCTATCTTCACCCTGCCAACTACAGCCTCTCTAGCCCTTCCATCTTTATTCACTATCAATACCTTATCTCCAGCCTTCAACTCACTGAGGTACTTTGTCCTGTTACCTGGACAGAGGATGTAGGCATGCACAGGGCCTGCATTTACCCTGAAGGGTCTTGTGGCAACGTAGGGATTCTCTACAGTCTCCCCGTGAACTAGGAACAACCCCCTGGAGTAGGAGCCAACTAACATCCCCTCTCCCTCCTCCATCATACTGCAGGTATCTACACATACCCTGTCCCCACTACCAACAGGTTCCACCTTCCTTACAATGGCGTAATCTAACTTTACCCTCTCGGCATTCATCTCCTCTATCAACTTTGAAAATCTCTTAATCTCGTTGGTGTCCTTGGGACGTAGTAGGGTACCGTCTACACCCTTCTCCAGTATCTCGTATGCAGTCCTCCCTTCCTCAACATCTTCTACAACAGCAACTATCTTCACATTACTACCTTCAAGTGCTGCTATAAGGTTTTCCAGTGGAATTATGGTCCAATCCCTACCCTCCACTATGATGTAATCTAGGAAGGGGTACTTACTTACCTCGAGGGCGTACTCCTCATCCTCCTTACTCTCTATAGGTATGTAGATCCCAGTCTCCTTCCCTAGCTCCTTTGCCTTTCTCAGTATCTCAAGATCTTCTCCCTTCTCAATTACCACGATATCCGCATCTAGATCCTTAGATATAACCTTTATATTTCCCAACTCCCTAACCCTCTCAATATCCTCTCTAGGCACGAAAACTCCAGGAATGGAACTCTCCAAGGCATCTTTTACAATCTCCTTTCTCTCCTCCCAGCTATCTCCACTTACGTATATCCATCCAAACTTCATACTATCCCCTCCTATTTTATAGCAGATTACAGTGTCGTCTCCTCATCTCCTCCTCAGATATATTCATCCTCTTCCTCAAGAGATATATTACCCCATCTAACAGTATAAATGCCAGCTCCTCAAAGAGGGTGCCCATTGGGAAGTACTCCCTGTTATACTCTCCTATATTCAGGTCTATATGGATATCTGACAACCTCCCTATTTCCCCTGCACCCCCGATGGATATTACCTTGACCTTCCATCCCTCTCTCCTTACCCTCTTGACCATATTAACCACAGAGTAGGTTTTTCCACTACCTGATATCACTATAAGTATATCTCCATCCTCTGCGGAGGGACAATTAGGCTCTCCAACAAAGTAGGCCTTAAATCCCAGGTGTGCCAACCTCATTGTAAAGGCCTGGGCGACGTATCCACTTCTACCAACCCCGTAGGTAAAGATCTTAGAGTGGGGAGAGGAGGTGATCTCATCCACTAACATCTTTACATTATTCCACTTTAAACCTTTTAACCTTTCCAGATGTAGAATTACCTCCCCTATATAGTCCTCTAGCAAAATTATCACCTGAAGAGATCCTCCTCCTTAGGTCTTATTAGATCCTTCCCCTTTCCATCTGTAAAGGGCACTGGAGCATTTCTCACTATTACCACAGGTATCCCCTCATGGGATTCCCCCATAAGTATGGAGGCGGCAGAGGCCAATTCATCCCCTATGGCAACTTCTGTACTCTTTAAGGGCCTGTTGAAGAGATCTCTCTCCCCCTTCTTATCCCAAAGTGCACATATTCCACTAACACCTATGGCCACGCCACAGGCACCTCTCCTGAAGGGTCTTCCCATACTGTCACTTATTATAACTCCCACCCTCTTCCCAGTCTTCCTCTCTATCATCTCTCTAAGTAGGGAGGCACTTCTATCAGGATCCTTAGGGAGGGGCTTTATCCCATCCTTGACGTTGCTCTCATCCACCCCACTGTTGGCACATACAAATCCATGTTTAGTCTCTGTGATGATGAATCCCTCCCCCACTTTCACTACCTCCCTGGCCTCATCCAGTATTACCTGAACAACCTCTGGAGGCTTCCCCAATTTCTCCGCCAGCCTGTAGGCCTCAGGTGTTGGTTTAACCTCCTCCCTCTTCACTATGTTACCCTCAAGTTTTGATATAAGTGTCTCTGCAACTACAATAATATCTCCATCTTTCAGTGGATAGGAGGCCAGTAGGTCTGCCAGGTACTCTATACCCAGGTTGTCCTCCTCAGATAAGACAGGTATTTCCAGCCCTATAAGCTCCATCCTTCTCTTCTCTTTTATATACCTCTCAACCATAAGATCCCAGGTATTGGTTTTCTCTATTATTTATTATAAAAATAAAAATCTTTAAAATTTATGGGATTTCAATTATATCCCTCTATTACCTGCCATCCTTAGTGCAATATTATGGGTCAGAGAGGATTCCTAGGTTATTTCTACCAATGTTAATCCC
>DQVW01000073.1 GCA_015661555.1 Methanothermococcus okinawensis | reverse complement strand
TTAAAGGACCCAACGTTGGAGAACTTCATGAGGCTATCCTATACATTTGCAAGGGAGACTGGTTTGGCATCTGAGGAGATACTCTCCCTATGTGAGGATCTCAGTTTTACCAGGGGAGCCTCCCAGGCCATGCTAGGAAACACCCTCTTTGTACTATGTACAGAGGAGGATATAGAGGATGTTCTATCTATACTTAAAAACCCTATAACCTGTAGAATATACGAGGGAAATCATGGGTGAGAAGTACTTAATTACAAGTGCCCTGGCCTATACCAACGGACCACTACATCTAGGACATGTGAGAAGTACCTACATACCTGCAGATGTTATGAGAAGGTATCTGAAGATGATAGGTAAGGAGGTTATCCACGTTGGAGGTACTGACAACCACGGGGTTCCAATTACCATTATAGCAGAGAGGGAGGGTGTCAGTCCCGAGGAGATTGTAAACAGGTATCACAGGGAGATAAAGAGGGATCTAGATAGTTTAAGTATAGAGTTTGACAGTTTTGGGAAGACCCACAGTGACATCCATATAAAGACTGCCCAGGAGTTCTATCTAAAGTTAAAGGAGAATGGCTATATCTACGAGAAGGAGATTGAGCAATTCTACTGCCCCCACTGTAAGAAGTTCTTAGCAGATAGATATGTGGAGGGTATCTGTCCCTACTGTAAAGGTGAGGCCAGGGGAGATCACTGTGAGGTATGTGGAAGGCATCTAGAACCTACCAAGTTGATAGAACCCTACTGTGTAATCTGTAAAGGTACCCCGGAGATAAGGAGGACCAAACATAGGTTCTTTAAATTAAGTGCCCTGGCTAAGGAGTTAAGGGAGTATATTAAAAACTCCAAGATGCCAGATTACGTTAAAAATATGGCCTACAGGTGGATAGAGGAACTTCATGACTGGGACATCTCCAGGGATATGGAGTGGGGTGTTCCACTACCAGATGACAGTAGTCAGGTTATGTACGTATGGCTGGAGGCACCAATTGGATACATATCCTTTACAAAGATGTTGGGGGACATCTGGAAGGATTACTGGTTGAAGGAGAGAGGTAAAGATGTGAATATATGGCACTTCATAGGAAAGGATATCGTCATTCATCACTCGGTCTTCTGGCCAGGGATGTTAATAGCCCATGGGGAGTACAACCTCCCAACCTCCATAATAAGTGGAGGCTATCTAACCCTTGAGAAGAAAAAGATGAGTACAAGTAAGAGATGGGTTGTATGGGTGAAGGACTTTATCAGGTACTTCCATCCAGATTACCTGAGATACTTCCTCATGATTAACGCCCCTCTGAACAAGGACTGTGATTTCTCCTTTGAGGAGTTTCAGAAGAGGATAAACACCGAGTTAATTGCAATAATAGGGAACTTCATTCACAGAACACTTGTATTTACCCACAGGAAATTCAAGAGGATGGTAAAGGTAGAGAGGGAGAGGTTAAAGGAGGAAGACTTAAAATTGATAGAGAGATGTGAGGAGATAAGGGAGAGATACCATAGGCACATGATGGAGTTTAACTTCAAGGAGGCACTTATGGATATTATCCACCTTGCACAGGAGGGTAACAACTACTTCCAAAGGATGGAACCCTGGAATGTTAAGGAGGAGGGGAGACTTGAGGAGATCCTCTACACCTGTGGTGTTACTGTGAAGTACATAGTATATCTTCTCTATCCATTTATGCCTAACAAGTGTATGGAAATCCTGGACATCATGAATGAGGAGTTGGATCTAGAGTTAAGGGGTAGGGAGTTGAAGAAGGTAAAGGTTGTATTTAAAAAAGTTGAGGATAAAGAGGTAGAAAGGGCTAAGAGGGAGATACTTAATATTAAAGATAAAAAGGAGGAGAGTATGATAACAATTGAAGACTTTGGAAAACTTGATCTTAGGATAGGTCAGATACTGGAGGCAGAGGAGATACCTAAATCAAAGAAGCTTTTAAAGTTAATAGTGGACATTGGAGATGAGAAGAGACAGGTAGTTGCAGGTATAAAGGGTCACTACACCCCAGAGGAACTTATAGGTAAGAAGGTAGTGGTACTCTGTAATATAAAACCTGCCAAGTTATGTGGTGTAGAATCCCAGGGTATGATACTGGCAGGAGGGGAGGAGACTGTAGCACTCCTAGTACCTGACAGGGACATACCTGTAGGGAGTAAGGTTAGATAAACTCTGGTGTATGTTAATGAGGGTAGAGGAGAGGGAGCTATTTAAAAGATATTTTAAAAACCTCACCCCCAGGGAGAGGGCAGTATTTGAAGGGGGTATCACCCTGGGAGCCCTCTTCCATCAGTTTGTAGGCACCCCTGTAAGTTTAAAGAACAGGGAGATACTGGAGAGGGCTATAGA
>DQVW01000017.1 GCA_015661555.1 Methanothermococcus okinawensis | reverse complement strand
GTTCTCGAGGAGGGAATACAGGACTATAAAAACAACACTACAAGGTTTATACTCATTGGAAAAAAGGGATTGAAGTTGAATTTTAAAGGAGATGGAATGAAGAAATCCACAGTTATACTAAAACTTATAGAGGATAGACCTGGTGCCCTCTACGAGATACTTAAGGTATTCAACGACTTCAAGGTCAATTTAACAAGGATAGAGTCTAGACCCTCCAAGGAGGAGTTAGGGAATTACATATTCTACATCGACTATATCACTCCTAAAAATGAGGGGGACCTTCTAAAAGAGTTAGAGAGACACGTAGCCTATATAAAGTATCTAGGTAGTTACAGAGTCTTTAGTAAGAGCTGATCTCCTCAATTACTCTCTTAACCTCCTCTAACTTCTCCCTCATGATCTCCTCAGTATCCCCCTCCAAGTTTAACCTAAGGAGAGGCTCGGTGTTAGAGGGTCTTATGTTAAACCACCAACCTTCACCGTATACAGAGAGTCCATCTAACTCCTCTATTTTATAGTTTCTGTATATCTCCTTCAACTTCTCCAGCACCCTCTTTTGATCCTTTACCCTGAAGTTTATCTCACCACTGTGATAGTACCTCCTGAACTCCTTCCATATACTTGAGAGAGGTTCTCCCCTCTCCTCCATGATGGAGAGTATGTAGTTTAGGGCCATTAAAGGACCTTCAAAGTATCCAATCTCCTTAAAGTAAAAGTGATTGGAAAGTTCCCCTGCAAATTCCCCATCTATCTCATGCATAAGCTTCTTTATAAAGTAGTGGCCTACCCTACTCTTCACAGGGATGCCTCCGTACCTCTCTATCACCTCTGGAACAACCTTGCTACACCTTAGATCGTAAATGATCTTTGCACCTTCCTTTTCCCTTAGGATCTCCCTGGCTATTATGGCGGTAAGTATATCCCCTGGAAGGATATTACCCTTTTCATCCACTATACCTATTCTGTCCCCATCTCCATCGAAGACTACTCCAATATTACAGCTGTTCTCCCTTACAGTTCTTATTATATCCTTTAAACAGGAGGCCTTCAATGTGTCAGGTTGATGTGCAGGAAAGGTTCCATCTGGATAGTGGTTTATAAATACAGTATCCTCCAACCACTCCTCCAGTATCTCCTTCTCTACAAGGGAGGTGCTACCGTGGGCAAAGTCAACAGCCACCACAATATCGTAGGATCTAAATCTCTTTAAAAAGAACCTCTTATAATCTGAGGAGATGTCAACCTTCAACTCCTCTAAATCTATCTCCTCAACCTCCCTCCTCTGGGAATCCTCTAATCTCTCTTTTTTAAATATAGGTGCTATCTCCTCTACAGGAGATATAGGGAGGGCCTCCCTGTCACACATCTTAAAACCTGTATACTCAGGAGGGTTGTGAGAGGCAGTTAATATCACACCTAAGTCGTACCTACCCCTTGTACCAAAGTACATGAGAGGTGTGGATATAGTACCTCCATAGGATACCTTACCTCCAGCCTCCATTATACCGTAGATAAATGGTTTCAGTAACTCCCTTGAACCTATTCTAACGTCGTTAGCAACTAGTATGTTCTTATACCTCTCTCCAAGGACCCTACCTAGGGAGTATGCAAAGTCCTCATCTAGTTCCTCCCTATATACGCCTCTTATATCATAGGCTTTAAATACCAAGGTCCCACCTAAGTTACCTTGTTAAGATTATTTTTATTTTTATTACTTTTATAGTAAAGGGATAACATGCTAAAAACTGAAAACCTCTCTGTGGGCTATGGTAACTATATCGTAGTAGAGGGAATAAATCTGGAGATAAAAGAGGGGGAGATACTTTGTATAATAGGTCCTAACGGGGCTGGAAAATCTACACTTCTAAAGACTATAGCCACCTACTTAAAACCTAAGGGAGGAGTTGTCTATTTAAATGGTAGAAATATCCACAGGTTATCCCCTAAGGAGATTGCAAGGGAGATGGCAGTAGTGCTCACTGAGCGGGTTAATCCAGGTAATCTAACAGGTTATGACGTTGTTGCCATAGGGAGGCATCCCTATACAGATCTATTTGGAAGGTTAAGTAAGAGGGATAGGGAGATAATAGAACATGCAGCGAAATCTGTAAATGCAACCCATCTGTTAAATAAGAACTTCTTTGAGATGAGTGATGGGGAGAGACAGAAGATAATGATAGCAAGGGCCCTTGCCCAAGAGCCTAAGGTGCTCATATTAGATGAACCTACAAGCTTCCTAGATGCAAAACACAAGATAGAGTTAACTATTTTACTTAGAAAACTTGCCACAGAGAACAACCTGGCAATAGTGGTTACACTACATGACATAGAGTTGGCCCTGAGGATAGCAGATAAGATGGCCCTTATTAAAGATGGTAGGATTATAGCCTACGGGTGTCCAGAGGATGTTATGAGGAGGGAGGTTGTAAACAACCTCTACGATTTGAAAAGTGCCAACTACAGTGAGGTACTGGGATACTTTGAGTTGAAGTCCTCTGGAGACAGAGGTAAGGTATTCCTTATATGTGGAGGGGGCACAGGTGCCAATATAATGAGATTCCTCGTTAAAAATGGATACAGGGTGACAGTAGGGGTACTTCACAAAAACGATATTGATTACACCATTGCTGAAACCATGGAATTGGATATAGTGGAGGAGGAACCCTACAACCCTATATCCCAGGAGAGTTATGAAAGGGCTTTAAAGGAGATTAAGAACTGTGATATTGTTATACATACTGAATTTCCCACTGGGGAGATAAACAGGTTGAATAGAAAACTCGTAGAGGAGAGTATAAGACTTGGTAAGTGTGTGATAAAGTATGAGGGAAGTATAGAGAGGTTAAAGGAGAGGTTAAGTGAGATAGAGGGGAGG
>DQVW01000005.1 GCA_015661555.1 Methanothermococcus okinawensis | reverse complement strand
CAACAACCTACTTAACCTCTCAAAGCCCCTATACTCAGGAAGAATAATAACAACCCTGTACACCTTGGGGTTTAAATACCCCAATATCAGGCACGGGGGATAGAAACTGGTAACACTGTTCTCGAAGGCAAAAAGTAATAAGGAAATTTACCCCCCAGGGGTTTCTTTCAATTTGAATTTTACCCTCAGTTTAACCCTCTCCGAGGGCCTTCTTTACCATCTTCTCCTTAAGATTTAGCAGGGAATTTACATAGAGCATAAGGAAGGTAACTATTAGAAATCCGTAGTTGATACCTATCTCACACATGGAGAGAAGTATGGCCGCGTATATACAGTATATTCTCTTATCTCCACTGTATATGGATCTACTGAATAGACCTAGTAAGGCTGCAAAGAGGAGACCATAGATTCCAAAATCTAGGTATAAGGGTCCAAACATGGTGGATGTGAAGTTATGGGAGTAGCCAAAGAGTAACTCCCCAATAAGTCTCTCCCCCTCTGGATTCAATACAACCTTTCCCAGTGTATGTGTTGGATAGTTTACTATCTTCTCCAGTACCTTAAGATCGAAGTAGGCCCTGTAGGACAGTATCTCGAGGATACCAATACTCCACCTCTGTCCAGAGGATAGTAGTATAACCTTGGTCATAACAGCCAGTATTACCATCAACCCCAGGATGGATAGAATTATAACTTTATGGGATATCTGCCCTAGATAGTACCTGTAGAGGAGGAAGGAGATAAAGAGTATGAGGATACCTGCCTTATACCCTAAAAGTAGAAGGAGTATAAAGGCCACTAGAAAGTAGAGAGTGTTGCACATCCCTCCGTAAACAAGGGCTCCTGTAGAGATAAGTCTCAAGGGATCATTTGAGATGGCCATCCTTATTTTGTAGTCCAGTATTGGTATAGTACCGTATTTTACAGTGAGAGCTAGAAAGGACAGGACACCCACTATGAATATCATGTCATCCATGTATCGAAGTACTTTAAGTGCAGGATGGGGATTTTTTAAAACCCCATCCTCTAGTAACCTGTGGAGAACAAAGAGATGTGAGACTGCCAGTACTAAAAGAGGGTATATTATAGATAAGATATAGGATTTTGTAACGGTGAAAACCCCATAGAATATAAGTAAAAACAGTATTAGGCCGTATATAATAGGAAGGGACATTTTCAAGGAGGTGCTGAATACCCACTTCTTGTCTATAAAAAAGGGTAGGGAGTAAAAGAGTATAAAGAGGGAGATCAGGAAAAGAATCTTTACCAGAGATAGGTAGCCAAGGGAGGGGTAGTAAGGGGCGGCAAGGAGGAATAGAGCTAAATGTCC
Organism: Methanothermococcus okinawensis; assembly: GCA_015661555.1. Classification (GTDB taxonomy): domain Archaea; phylum AGJL01; class Methanococci; order Methanococcales; family Methanococcaceae; genus Methanofervidicoccus; species Methanofervidicoccus okinawensis_B. The sequence continues at coordinate 771 of DQVW01000005.1, read as the reverse complement.
TAGAACTACTATAGAAACAGGATGTGTTAAACACTTTTTAATTTTCCCACCTTGGTTGTGATTTAGCTAGCACTACACCAAAAGATTTATATAGAACTTCTGAGGAACAAATAATACGAAAAGAGAAAAAGAGGTGATAAGGGATGTTTGGAAGAGACCCATTCTCAGAGATAGAGAGATTAATGGCAGAGATGTTCATGACCACCCCTATGATGGGAGTATCTGTATCAGGTAGAAGACCCATGATCTCCACAGGTATAGAGATCTCCGGTAAGGGGTTCATGCCCATTGCTATAATAGAGGGGGACGAGAATATAAAGGTTATTGCAATGCTTCCTGGGGTAAATAAGGAGGATATTGCACTAAATGCCATTGGCGACACCTTGGAGATCAGGGCCAAGAGGACTCCTCTCATGGTAACTGAATCTGAGAGAATAATCTACTCCGAGATACCTGAGGAAGAGGAGGTATACAGAATAATAAAGTTACCTGTAACTGTAAGGGAGGATGCTGCCAGTGCTAAATTTGAAAACGGTCTCTTAGTTGTAAACCTACCAAAGACAGAAACCTCCATAAGAAGAGGTATCAATATTGAATAATTACTTTTTTTATTTTTTTTATCTGTAATAAAAAAGAGAGATAAATCTTTTTTTAAAAAGTTAAAGGGTTAGGGCCTCCCTATCCTCACGGCCCTCCCATTCCTCCACTCTACAAATACTGGCTCCTCAGGGAGGTCATCCAGGGTCTTGAAGTACTCCACTGCAGCCTTTG